>DAIQNS010000149.1:0-3418 GCA_036788315.1 Alteraurantiacibacter sp.
AGAACCGCCGCGTGGAAATCATGTACGGCCCCAATTCGGGCATGTAAGCCAACGCTGCTTGAAAACGTATGTTTTGAAGCACTTGAGGGGGCTGGAAGAGCGATCTTCCGGCCCCCTTTTGCTTGTGCCTGCGGCTAGCCCTTAGTCGCCGAGTAACGCCTTGGATGCCGTTCGCGCACTAGAGCTTGCGGGTTGAAATCATCAGCGATCGGTACCCCATTTCGCTCAGGATTGCCGGGATGCGCGCCATGCCGCATTCCGGCATTTTTGCGCATGCCGATTGAATTGGCCGGGATTGCCGGGCTAAGCATGAACTGATGGCTCCACTCCCCTGCACTCCGCGCAACCGGCACCTGGCCTTGTGAGCAAGGGGCTCGGCTTCAGCGTCGATGCGCTTTTGCCCCGGGCACGCGGCGGCGGCGCACTGAAAATGGGGCTGAGCGCGCTTGCCGAAGACGAATGGTTGCAACCCCGGCCCGATCTCACGCTGCGCGCGTCCGCGTTCGACGCTCATCCCGAAGCCGTCTGCCTGACACCGGATGCGCTAGCGCCCGGCGCCGAACTGGCCGCCATGCTTGGCGTATCAGGCGGATTGGCAGATGCGGCGCGCGCGGCATGGGAAGACATGTGCCTGCTCGAAGCGCAGCCGGGCGAAGAGATTTACCGGTTGATCGGTGCAGCCGTGGCTTTCCCCACCGATTGGAACCCGGCCGACAAGCTCGGGCTGGGACTGAGCGCGCTGCACGCGCCGATCCATGGCTATGAGGAGCAATTGGCCAGCGGCGTCGATCATTTCATGGCGAAGCTGAAACCGGGACGGATTTTCGGGCGCTGCAACTGGTTTGTCGCGCCCACAATTGCGCTGCGCTGGCGCGATGCCCGACCCGCGTGCGAAGCTTTCGCCGGAGTAAGCGCGCAAAATGCCGGCGCGCGGCTGTTTGTCCGCTGCGAGCGCCAGACTTTGCGCCGCCTGCCGCAAACAGGCGCAATCCTGTTTACGATAGGGGTTTACGTCAGCCCGCTCGAAAAACTGTCCGCGCGCAATGCTGCGTGGCTGGCGCAGGCGCTTGCCACCATCCCGCCTGCAGAGGCCCAGCGGCGGGGAGCAGAGTATTTCGCGCGCGCGCTAGCAAATTGGGTAAAGCACGAGCGCCCGCAACTTGCATGAAAGATCATTCAGCGAGGCGCAAAATTCGCAAGTGAGCCTGCACAATTGCAACAGACTTGAGAAATTTCTTGCCTGTGTGCCCGGTTTCATCGGAAAACAATTGCTCCTTGAGCAAGGTTTGCGCCAAGGAAGCGCGGGGACTTGGTTCGGCTTGGCGGAAAGCTGACGGAAATGTGGGGTTGAGCGCGAAGATTGTGAACCAGATTTCTGTTAGAATTACTCCGCTGGCAGCGCTGCTTGTGTTCACCCTCGCCGGCTGCGCCACGCCGCGTATCGAAGTGGCCGAGCCCGTTGTGGTTGTGCCCGAACAATGGGCGCTGAGCGATACCGCGCCGCTTTCGCCCGATCTCGCGCAATATTGGCTGCTGCTCGGTGATCCGCTCATCGCCGATCTGGCCGAGCAGGCGATTGCCCGGAACCGCGATCTGGCACAAAGCGCCGCGCGGCTCGACCAGGCCCGCGCCTCCTTGCGCCAGGCGCAAGCAGGCTGGCTACCGGCGGTCTCGGCAAGCGGCTCGGCGGCGCGCGATATTGGCGATTTCGCGCGCGACGGGGTGCTGTTCAATCTGGGCGCGGATGTCTCGTGGGAAGCCGATCTGTTTGGGCGGATCGGCAATGATGTCGCCGCCGCCGAGGCCGAGCTTGCCGCTGCCGGGTTTAACGAGGCCGATGTGCAGCGCCTGATCGTCGGGCAAGTCGCGGTTTCCGCGATCAATGCGCGGGCTCTCGCCGCGCAACTGGCGATTGCCCGCGACACGCTGGCCTTCCAGGATGAGAACCTTCAGATTGCCCGCTGGCGCAATCAGGCGGGGCTTGTCTCGAGCCTCGATGTCGAGCAGGCGCGAACGCAGCGCGCGCAGACCGCAGCGAGCATTCCGCAACTGGAAACCAGCCTTGTCGCCACCGCAAATGCCATTTCGACGCTGATCGGCGAGCCGCCGGGCCGCGTGCTCCTCGCCTTTGCCGAGCCCGTCCTCAGGGGCGGCGAAGGAGAGCCGGTTCCCGTGCCCGCCCCGCCCATGCTGCAAGGCTTTGCCGCGCCCGCAGAAGTGCTGCGAAACCGCCCCGATGTGCGCGCCGCCGAGGCGAGGCTTGTCGCGGCCACGGCGCGCATCGGCATTGCGCAGGCGCAATTGCTGCCGCTGGTGCGGCTGACAGGCTCGATCGGGACAGGCGCGGCGCAGGCCGGCAATCTGTTCGAGGTGATCAGCGGCGGCCTCATCGGATCGGTCAGCCAGCTCATCTTCGACAGCGGGAGCACGCGCGCGCTGATCGAAAGTTCGCAGGCTGCCGCGCGCGGCGCTCTGGCTGCATGGGAGCAGACCATCCTCACCGCACTCGAAGAAGTCGAAAGCGCCGCAGTCGATCAGCGCAAGGCCGAAGAACGCGTGACGATCTTCGCCGAAGCGGTCGATGCCGCGAGCAATTCGGTGCTGCTGGCGCGCAGCCAGTATCAGGCTGGGCTGACCGATTTTCGCACCCTGCTGACCGCCGAGAACCAGCTCCTTTCCGCGCGCAACCAGTATGTCGCCGCCGAAGCCGACCGGGCCGCGGCTTTCGTGCGTCTGACACAGGCTCTGGGCGGCGGCTGGAGAGATCCCGCCGTGCTTTCTTCCGACAGGAATACTCCATGAACGATACGCAGACACAGGCCGATATCGAAGAATATCTGGGCACCAGCGAAGTGCGGCCGTGGTACAAAAGGCGCTGGGTGTGGATCGTTGCCGTGCTCCTCGTCTTGGGCCTGATTGCAGCCTTGGTGCTGACGCGAGAGCCCGCGCGCCCGTCCTACATCACTGCCGAAGTGGAACGCGGCACGCTTGACCTCACCGTCACCGCCACCGGCAATCTGCGCCCGACCAACCAAGTCGAAGTCGGCTCGGAAATATCAGGCCGGGTCGATCAGGTGCTTGTCGATGTGAACGATCAGGTCACGCGCGGGCAAGTGCTCGCGGTGATCAACACCGATGTGATCGAGGACCAGATCGCGCAGGGCCGCGCCAATCTCAATGCGGCGCTGGCTGCCGTGGCGCAGGCGCGCGCCACGCTCGATGTCGATGCCGCCCAGCTTGAGCGGCTGCGCGAGGTTTACCGGCTATCGGGCGGCAAGGTGCCGAGCCAGACCGAGCTTGAAGCCGCCGAGGCCGCCGTGCTGCGCGACCGGGCTGCAGTTGCCAGCGCGCAGGCCAATGTCAGCGCCGTCCAGGTGCAGGCTGCGGATCAGGATATTGAGATCCAGGTCGCCCCCGG
>DAIQNS010000149.1:3428-6024 GCA_036788315.1 Alteraurantiacibacter sp.
CACCGCGCAGACCAGCCGCGAGCGCGCGGTGATCCGCTCGCCGGTGTCGGGCGTGGTGCTGGCGCGGCAGGTCGAGCCGGGGCAGACCGTGGTCGCGAGTTTCAACACGCCCACGCTGTTCGTGCTCGCCGAGGACTTGAGCGTCATGCAATTGCGCGTCGATATTGACGAGGCCGATGTCGGGCAGGTCGAACCCGGGCAAAGCGCGAGCTTTGCGGTCGATGCCTATCCGGGCCGCCGCTTCCCCGCGACAGTCGAGCGGGTCGATCTGGCGGCGAACAATATTGCCCTGAGCGAGCAGGCGCAGGCGGGCGGACAAAGCCAGGTGGTCAGCTATGAAGCGCGGCTGCGCGTTGCCAATGCCGAAGGTCTGCTGCGCGCCGGGATGACCGCAACCGCCACCATCTCAACTGCCAGAACAGCCGATTCGCTCCTCGTGCCAAATGCCGCGCTGCGCTTCGATCCGGGCGGGGAAGAGGAAGAGGGCGGCGGCATGTTCGGCGGGCCCGGGCAATTCGGCCTCGACCGCGAGGAGGAACGCGCAACGATTGGCGTGGGCAGCCGGCAGACCGTGTATATCGTGGGCGAAGACGGACTTCCCGAGGCTGTGGAAGTCGTCACCGGGGCAAGCGATGGCCGCAGAACGCTTGTCACCAGCAAGGAACTGGCGGCAGGCGCGCAAGTGATCGTCGGCGAAAGGGCAGCGCCCGAGTGAGCGAAGCGCCCCTCATCGAGATGCGCGGCATCACCAAGACCTTCGGTGAGGGCGCATCGGCGTTTCAGGCATTGAAGGGCGTCGATCTGCGCATCGAGCGGGGCGATTTCGTGGCGGTGATGGGGCCATCAGGCTCGGGCAAATCGACCACGATGAATATTCTGGGCTGCCTCGATGTGCCCACCAGCGGCACTTTCCGCTTTCGCGGCGTCGAAGTGCAGGCGCTGAGCCGCGATCAGCGTTCGCTCTTGCGCCGGCGCTATCTCGGCTTCGTGTTTCAGGGCTTCAACCTGCTCGCGCGGACCACGGCGCTCGAAAATGTCGAGCTGCCGCTGCTCTATCGCGGCGAGAAGAAGAAGGCGCGCACGCTCGCGGCCGAGCGCGCGCTCGACAAGGTCGGCCTCCTGCCCTGGGCGACGCATACCCCGGCCGAACTTTCGGGCGGGCAACAGCAACGCGTCGCCATCGCGCGCGCGCTGGTGACCGATCCCGATGTGCTGCTGGCGGACGAGCCGACAGGCAATCTGGATACCGAACGCTCGATCGAGATCATGCAATTGCTCACCGAACTGAACCGAACCGGCATCACCATCCTGATGGTCACGCATGAAGCCGAAATGGCCGAATTCGCGCGCACCATCGTGCATTTTCGCGATGGCCTGGTCGAGCGTATCGATCGCGGGCAAATGGCCGCTTCTGCCGGGGAGCGCGGCTGATGTTCGGCATGATCGGCGCGACCATGCTCCTCGCCATGCGCGAGATCAGGCGCCACCTCCTGCGCAGTTTCCTGACCACGCTGGGCATTATCATCGGCGTTGCCGCGGTCATCACCATGGTGACGCTGGGCCGCGGGCTGACCGCGAGCGTACAGGAAGACATCGCCGGACTTGGCGCGGACAATTTCATCATCTTCCCCGTGCGGTCCGACGCGGGCATCGTCACCGGCTTCGAGGATGCCGATATCCGCGCGGTCGAACGGCAGGTCGTCGGGATCGAAGCCGTTGCTGGCGCAACTTCGGCGGGCGTGCTTGCGGTGCACAACGGGCAGGACTGGCAGACCACGGTGCAGGGATCGGACATGGAGTTCTTCGCTGCGCAGTCGATCACCTTGGCCGAGGGGCGCGGCTTCAATCCCGAAGAGGAAGCGATCGGCGATGCGGTGTGCATCGTGGGGCCCAAAGTCGTCGAGGAGATTTTCGTTGAAGGCGAAGTCATTGGCGAGGAAATGCGCGTCGGCGCAGTCTCGTGCCGCGTTGTCGGCGCGACCGAGGACCGCAGCAATGCGCCGGGCGGCGGCAACGATGCGAACGACATCATTTTCATGCCCCTGAAGACAGTGCAGCGCCGCTTCAACGGCGTGGGCGATGTGCAGTTCTTCGTGGTCAAATACGACAACGCCTATGCCCCCTCCTCGATCCAGTCGCAGCTGGTCAGCCTGCTCCGCGAAAGGCGGGTTTTGCAAGCAGAAGAAAACAACGATTTCAACATCATCGATACAGGCGAGATCAACGATACGGTAAACGAGGTGACCGGCGTGATGACCGCTGTGGTCTCCGCCATCGCCGCAATCAGCCTGCTGGTGGGCGGCATCGGGATCATGAACATCATGCTCGTCTCGGTGACCGAGCGCACGCGCGAGATTGGCATCAGGCTCGCCATCGGCGCGCGCGCCCGCGAAGTGCGCCTGCAATTCCTGACAGAAGCCGTGGTGCTGTGCTGCTTTGGCGGGCTCATCGGGATCCTGCTGGCGCTCGGAGTGACGGTGCTTCTGGCAACGTTGATCGACCTGCCCTTCATCTTCGATCCGGCGGTGAACATCATGAGCTTTGTGTTCAGCGCGATCATGGGCATCATTTTTGGCTATTACCCCGCACACCGCGC
>DAIQNS010000150.1:0-6004 GCA_036788315.1 Alteraurantiacibacter sp.
CACCAATGCCGGGCTGTCCGAAAGCCATGTGCACGATGTCGCGATCACCCGCGAAGCACCGAACTATCCGACACGCTAGACCGCCATGGAACCTCTCATCCCGTTCATGCTGTTTCTTCTTACATGGAATGGGGAGGCACCGGAATTGACGCGTCATCCGGTCGTTTATGCAGATGAACAGGAATGCCAGGCCGCAGGCACCGCTTTGATGCTCGATCACTATGGCACCGCGGCTGATCTGCGATTCTGGTGCATGCCCATTCCCCCCGACGAGGAATTCGATCTGCTGATGCAGCAGTTCGAAGCCGAGCGAGCAAATCGGCGCGTTGAACGCGCGCTCCAAAACGAATGAAACCCGCAGCCCGCCTCCAGTCCGCAATCGAAATCCTCGATTCCATCATTGCTTCAGCGGGCGAGAAAGGCGCGCCAGCTGACCGCCTGCTCGTCGAGTGGTTCAAGACGCACCGCTTTGCCGGATCGAAGGACAAGCGCGCCATTCGCGAACTGGTCTATGGCGCGATCCGCGCCTGCGGGCCTGTGCCTGAAAACGGCCGCGCGGCGATCCTGCGGCTGGCCGAGAGCGAGCCCGAACTTCTCGCCCTCTTCGATGATGATGCGCAATATGGCCCCGGCCCGGTCAAATCGAACGAATTTGCCGCCAAGGGCGGTGTCGCGCCGCAATGGCTCGAGGAACAGCTCGGAAAGAGCGACATTGCCGGTGAAGATGCTGCGGCCTTGCTCGGCCGCGCTCCGCTCGATCTCAGAGTCAACACGCTCAAGTTAACCAGAGATATGGTTAACTTGCCGGTAACCATGACCAATCTGCCTGCGCCCGATGCAATCCGCGTCGAAAGTGGGGCGAATGTCGAACAGCTGGAAGCTTACATCAATGGCGAGATAGAGGTTCAGGATCAGGGCAGCCAGATTGCCGCCATGGCGGTAGGCGCGCAGCCGGGCGAGACGGTGCTCGACCTGTGCGCCGGGGCCGGAGGCAAGACGCTCGCGCTCGCCGCCACGATGCGCAACGAGGGCACGCTGATCGCGGCTGATACTGATCGCGGACGCCTGTCGCGCCTGCCGCAGCGCGCCGTGCGCGCCGGGGTGACGATAGCGCAAAGTGTGCTGCTCGATCCGGGCAAGGAGCTCGATGCGCTTGCGCAGTTGCAGGGCAAGGCAGACCGCGTGCTGATCGACGCGCCGTGTTCGGGCACGGGCACCTGGCGGCGCAATCCCGAAGCGCGCTGGCGTCTGACGCCGCGCGAGCTGGAGCGTTTGACCGGCTTGCAGGCCTATCTGCTCGGCGTGGCCGCGCAATTGCTGCGCCCGGGCGGAGTGCTGACTTATGTGACCTGCTCGCTGCTCGACGAGGAAGGGCCCGACCACATTGCCGACATTCTCGAAAAGCACCCCGGCTGGGCGATGGCGCAGCCCGCGCTGCCGCTGGGCACACCGCGCGGCCCCGGAACGCGCCTCACGCCGCTTGCCGACGGGACGGACGGATTTTTCATCGCCTGTATATGTAAGCCGTGATAGCATCTGCGATTATGGCCAATCATAAGGATCCCAAGCAAGATCAAGAGAGGCCAGGATTGAAGGAGACTTTCATGCGTTTCGCCCCGCCTGCCGCCGCCCTCGCTCTGGCCTTCGCGATCAGCGCAAGCGTGGGAACAGCACGCGAGATCGCGCCTGATCCGCTAGCCGCTTCCTTGCTGGCAGAAGGCCGCGCAGCGCTTTCAGGCGGGGACACGCAGGGCGCGATTGATGCATTCGAAGCCGCGCTGGTAGTCGATCCTGCCTATAGCGCGATCTATCTCGATCTGGCGCAGGCCGCACGTGCCGAAGGGCTGCAAGGCAAGGCGATCAAATATTACCGCGAAGCGCAGGAGCGCGATCCGGACAATTTTGCTGCCATCTCGGGCGAGGGCGAAGCGCTCGTCGAAAAGGGCGCGCTTGCGCGCGCGCGACAGAACCTTGTCGAACTCGAAGAACGTTGCGGCGAGACCTGCGTTGAAACCATGGAATTGGCCGCGATGATCGAACGCGGGCCGCCGGTGATGACCGCTGAGGCGGGCGCGGCCGCTGCTGGCGCAGTCAAGAACTAGAACTTTCCCGCAAACGCCTCGATAACTGCCTCGTAAATCGGTTTCTTGAACGAGACAATGATCTGCGGCAATTGCGCCGGCTCGACCCATTTCCATTCGCAGAATTCGGGGTGCTTGTATGCCTCGAGGTCGACGTCCTTGTCCTCGCCCACAAAGCGCACCAGAAACCAGAGCTGCCGCTGCCCCTTGTATTTTCCGCCCCACAGCTTGCCCTGCAGCGATGGCGGCAGATCGTAGAACAGCTCATGCTCCATGCGGTCGACAATCTCGACATGCTTGCCGCGCAGCCCGGTCTCTTCGCACAATTCGCGCAGCAGCGCGGCTTCGATGTCTTCGCCATCGTCCACCCCGCCTTGCGGCATCTGCCACCAGTCGCCCTCGCGATTATCGATCCGCCTTCCGACGAAAACGAGGCCGTCTGCATTGACGAGCATGGTTCCCACGCAGGGGCGGTAGTCCTCGCGGCGATAGTGCGTAAGATCTTGATTGGTCATCCCGCCCCCCTATCGCCGCAAGACGGACAATTCCAGCATTTGCCGCACAGCTTTGTCCCTTGGCAGAAAAACTTGATTGTGCGCGCCCGCAAGAGAACCTAGGTCGCAAGCCCACGCAAATGCGGCAGGATATAAACAAGATGGCTACCCAGACGGCGGATCTTCGCGCCGATAACACCCCGGAACAGGCCCAGACCCGGGCAGCGCCCGATGCTGTCGTCGTGCGCTTTGCCGGCGATAGCGGCGATGGCATGCAGCTGACCGGCGGACAGTTCACGCTTTCGACCGCGCTTGCTGGCAATGATCTGGCGACCTTCCCCGATTTTCCCGCCGAAATCCGCGCCCCGCAAGGCACGCTCTTCGGTGTCTCCGCGTTCCAGATCAATTTCGGCTCGCGCCAGATCAATACCGCCGGCGATGCGCCCGATGTGCTGGTTGCGATGAATCCGGCGGCTTTGAAAGTGAACGTCTCGGCGCTGAAGCCGGGCGGCCTGATCATTGCCGATACCGGCGAGTTTACCCGCCGCAATCTCGACAAGGCGCAATATGAGGTCAGCCCGCTCGAGGATGGCAGTCTGGTCAAATTCGATGTTCTGGCTTTCGATATCAGCGAGTTGACGGTTGAGGCGGTCAAGGAATTCGGCCTCGGCAAGAAGGACGCGCTGCGGTCCAAGAACATGTGGACGCTGGGCCTTGCCTTGTGGATGTTCGACCGGGATCGGCAGCCGCTGATTGACTGGCTCAATGCCAAATTCGCCAAGAAGCCGGATATCGCTGCGGCCAATATCGCTGCTCTCAATGCGGGGCACGCCTATGGCGAGACGGCGGAATTGTCCGGCCCGCTAAAGCAGGTGGCAATGCCTGCCGCGCCGCAGGAGCCGGGGCTGTATCGCACGATCACCGGCGCCGAAAGCGTGTCGCTGGGTCTGGTCGCAGGCGCACAGCTCGCCAATCTCGAGCTCTTCTTTGGCGGCTATCCGATTACGCCTGCATCTGCGATCCTGCATCATCTGGTGCGGCTGAAGGAATTCGGCGTGACCACTTTCCAAGCCGAAGACGAGATTGCCGCGATCTGTTCGGCTATTGGCGCAAGTTATGCCGGGCAATTGGGCGTGACCAGTTCGTCCGGCCCCGGCATCGCCTTGAAGACCGAGGCGATGGGCCTTGCGATCATGGTTGAATTGCCACTGGTGATTGTCAATTCGCAGCGCGGCGGGCCATCGACGGGCCTGCCCACCAAGACCGAGCAATCGGACCTTTATCAGGCGGTCTATGGCCGCAACGGCGATGCGCCCATGCCCGTGATTGCCGCGCGCTCGCCCGGCGATGCCTTCGAAGTCGCGATCGAGGCGTGCCGCATTGCCACGCAGTACATGACGCCGGTGATGCTGCTGACCGATGGCTATATCGCCAATGCCGCCGAGCCGTGGAAAGTGCCTGACCCTGAAAGCTACACGCCGTTCCCGGTGAGTTTCAAGGAAGGGCTCGAAGAAGGCGAGAAGTTCCTTCCCTATATGCGCGATGCCAAGGGTGCGCGGCCATGGGTGAAACCGGGCACGCCGGGCCTGATGCACCGTGTCGGCGGGATCGAGAAGAATGAGACCACTGGCAATATCGACTATTCGCCCGACAACCACCAGAAGATGACCGAGCTGCGCCGCGACAAGATTCTAAATGTCGCGGTTCCCGATCAGGCGGTCGATGTCGGCGAGGCGACAGGCGAGCTTGCCGTGGTCGGCTGGGGCAGCACTTATGGCCCGATCCGGCAGGCAGTGCGCCGCTGGCGCGAGAAGGGCCGCGCGGTGAGCCATATCCATGTCCGCCACATCTGGCCGCTGCCCGCCAATCTGGGCGAATTGCTGGCCGGTTTCGACAAGGTGCTCGTGCCCGAGATGAACACCGGCCAGTTCAAGACGGTGCTGCGCGATCAGCTCCTGGTTGATGCCGATAGCCTCACCAAGACCAGCGGCCAGCCGTTCCAGATTGCCGAGATGGAAGAGGCAATCGGCAAATATTTCGATGGCATTGACGGGAACGAAGGGGGCCAGGTGCTCGCCAACGACCAGCAATTGCCGAGCACGGAAGCTTAAGCCATGAACGAGATGACCAAAATCGAAACCACCCTCAAGGATTGGGAAACCGACCAGGAGGTGCGCTGGTGCCCGGGTTGCGGGGATTATGCGATCCTCAAGGCGGTGCAGCGCACGCTGCCCGAGCTGGGCTGCGACCCGAAGAACACGGTGTTCGTCAGCGGCATCGGCTGCTCGAGCCGTTTCCCCTATTATATCGAGAGCTACGGCTTCCACACGATCCATGGCCGCGCGCCTGCTTTCGCCACCGGGATCAAGCTTGCCAATCCAGCGCTCGATGTCTGGATGGTGACCGGCGATGGCGACGGATTGTCGATTGGCGGCAACCATTTGATGCATGTTCTTCGCAGGAATGTGAACATGCAGATCATGCTCTTCAACAACGAGATCTATGGCCTCACCAAAGGCCAGTATTCGCCCACCAGCCGGGTCGATACGCGCTCTCCCTCCACGCCGCTCGGCTCGGTCGACAGCCCCGCCAATCCTTGCGCCTTTGCGCTGGGAGCAGGCGCGCGCTTCGTGGCACGCGGGATTGATGTCTCGAAAAACCTGCCCGATGTGCTCAAGGCCGCGCATGCGCATCAGGGCGCAGCTTTCATCGAGATTTTCCAGAACTGCATCGTCTACAACAAGGACGTGTTCGACGCTTTCGCCAAGCCCAAGGGCGCCGAGCAGGAGCAACTCTGGCTCAAGCACGGCGAGCCGATGCTGTTCGGCAGCGAAAAGACCGGCGGCGTAAAGGGGCTGCGCCTCAATATCAGCAGCTTTGCTCTCGAAGTCGTCGACTTGGTCGATGGCGATTGGCAGGCTGCGGGCGTGCTTGTGCACGATGCGAAGAACCGCACCTTGGCGCATATGCTCATCGAGCTGCCCTTTGGCGAATATCCGATGCCGCTGGGCGTGATTTACGACAATCCCGGGCCGACATACGAAGCGGCTGTGCACGAGGAAAAGGCACGCTCGAGCGCGGGCAAGGAAGCAAGCCTCGCCAAGCTATTGGCGAAAGGGCAAACCTGGACTGTGAGCGGCACAGCGCAAGATCCGGTTTGACCTAACTTTGTGTTTTTGAACCATTTTGCTGCTTGGGCGTTGACGAGGTAACCGGGCGCGGTTTCGCGCGCCACCTGGGGAGAGGCTCCCAGGTATTACGATAATCTGCAGAAAGGCAGTTCCTTATGCAAAATGTCAAATTCGCCGCACTCCTCGCCGCCGCGCCCGCTTTGATGATCGCAGCATGCAGCGATGCATCTGATGAGAGCGATGCCGTGGCTGTTGCTGACAATGTGGAAACCATGCCTGAGACCATGGCTGATGACGA
>DAIQNS010000151.1:0-5977 GCA_036788315.1 Alteraurantiacibacter sp.
GATAGTGAAGGCCCCGCCTGCATCCTTGTGAATTTCGCCCTCAAGCCGACCGATCTCGGCGGCGAATGTCTCGGACAATTTCGCCAGCGCCGCCCGGTCGACCTTGATCCCTGCGCGCTCCATCGCGGCGACCACCGGGATCAGCGGCCGGTCGACCCGCTCGTAGACGCGCGTGCCGCCTTCTTCGGCAAGACGCGGCTTGAGCAGCGCATGGAGCCGCCAGGTCACATCGGCATCCTCGGCAGCATAGGCAGTCGCCTTGTCGAGCGGCACTTCGCCAAACGGTATGGCCTTCTTGCCCGTGCCGCAGACATCCTTGAACGCGAGCGGCGCGTGGCCAAGGTGGCGCTGCGATAGCTCGTCCATCCCGTGTCCGCCGCCGATGCCATCGACAGAGCGCCCGGCATCGAGCGCGAAGCTCATCACCATGGTATCGTCGACCGGGCCGACCGCGATGCCGTGCTGCGCGAGCACGTTGAGATCATATTTGATGTTCTGCCCGATCTTGAGCACCGCATCGCTTTCGAGCAGCGGCCTCAGTGCAGCAATCGCGTCTGCCAGCGCAATCTGCTCGGGCTTTTGCGCAAACATGTCGCTGCCGCCGTGCGCGAGGGGGATGTAGCACGCGGCGTTGGGGCCAATGGCAAGGCTGATGCCGACGAGCTTGCCGGTCACCGCATCGAGGCTGGCGGTCTCGGTATCGATGGCGATGATGCGCGCGGCAAAGCAGCGGGCAATCCACGCCTCGAGCGTCGCCATGTCCTGCACCGTTGTGTAGGCGCTGTAATCGACAGGGGGCATTTCCGGCGGCGCCTGCCGGTTGCCGCCGGGCGCGCTGGCCGCGCCTGCGGTCTGCGGCTTTGCCGGATCGAGATTGGTCGCCCGCCCGGGGCTGCCCGTTCCCGCGCCAAGCCGCTTGAGCAGCGAATTGAACCCGTGGAAGCGCAAAAACTCCGCGAGCGGTTCGGGCGCGATCGTGGTGATGCGCATGTCTTCGATGGCAACAGGCATGGCGCAATCGGCTTTCAGCTCGACCAGTTCGCGGCTCAGCATCGCCATTTCGCGCCCTTCGAGCAGGCGCTCCTTCAGCTTGGACGCTTTCATCGCGGGCGCGCTGTCGAGCGCTGCCACCAGCCCGCCATTGTCGGCAATCAGCTTGCTCGCGGTCTTGGGGCCAATGCCGTAAATGCCCGGAATATTGTCCACGCTGTCGCCCATCAGCGCGAGCACATCGCCCAGCTGTTCGGGCGGCACTCCGAATTTTGCGATCACTTCGTCGCGCGCAATTCGCGCATCCTTCATGGTGTCGAGCATATCAATTTCGCCGCGCGTATCATCGCCAGCATCGATCAATTGCATGAGATCCTTGTCCGATGATACGATGGTGACATCAAAGCCCTGGCGCGCCGCCGCGCGGGCATAGGTGGCGATGATATCATCCGCCTCGCAGCCCTCTTCCTCGATGCAGGGCAAGCCGAAGGCGCGAGTCGCATCGCGGATAAGCGGGAATTGCGGCACAAGGTCTTCGGGGGGCGGGGGCCGGTTAGCCTTGTACAGGGCATACATGTCATTGCGGAAGGAGCGCGAGGATTTGTCCAGGATAACAGCCAGATGGCTCGGCCCTTCGGCCTTGTCGAGATCCTCGGCGAGCTTCCACAACATGGTCGTGTAGCCATAGACCGCGCCCACCGGGGTGCCCTCGGGATTGGTGAGCGGCGGGAGGCGATGATAGGCGCGAAAGATATAGGCCGAACCATCGACCAGATAGAGATGCTGTTTATCGGCCATGCGCGCCTGCTAGCACGCGCTTTGCGCCCGGTCAGCCGCTTAGTTTGCCGCCGCTGGGCAAAACCGGCGCATCGGGGTGCGCGCTCGGTTCGCCGGATTTCTGCCACAATTCGCTTGCGCGGATCGAATTGTGGCATTATTTGGGCAACAGGGACACCAAGGGGTGGCCTTTGGATCTGGGGAGTTCCCCGTCCACTTATTTTGCATCGAAGGATTTCATTCATGCGCAAGATCATTCTCGCTGCCGCAGCTGCCGGCGCCGCTCTGACCCTCACCGCTTGCGGCGAAACCGCTGAAGAAACAGAAGCACCCGTCGAAGAAGCAATGGCCGATGCCGAAGCCAACATGGACGCTGCTGAAGCTACCATGGAAGAAGGCATGGCTGAAATCGAATCTGGCGTTGATGCCGTTGAAGGCGCAGTTGAAGAAGCTGAAGCCGAAATGGAAGCCGCTCCTGCTGAGTAAGCAGAGCTTTCCTGCAGGCGGCCTTGTCATCTGACCGAGCTGCCTGACGGTAAAAAGAAGGGCGTGGCCAGTGGCCGCGCCCTTTCTTTTTGTGCTGTGCGGTGCTTTGGATGGGCCTTGGTGCAGCCCGCAGCTTAATTCAGTCTTGCGCCAGGCTGCGTGGAATTGTTGGCAAGGTGAGCCTCGTTGCCGACATAGCCATCGTAGATTGCCCGCGCGATGCCAGCAATCCGGGCCTCGCGCTCCCCTGCAGAGGCTTGTCCGGTTACGAAGATGGCGACAACGATCGAACGGCCATCAGGTGCAGTAATGATGCCAACATCGCTTGCCACGCGGTGCAAAGTGCCGGTCTTGTGGGCAATGGTTACGCCACCGGGCATCATCGCGGGAATGCGCCGCGTGCCCGTTCGGCACCGCTCCATTGCATCGATGATGATTTCCCGGCTTTCGGGGCTGAGCCAGCGGCCTTGGTAAATCCCGGCCAGCAAATCGACCATGGCATCGGGCGTAACGCTGTCGCGCGGATCGATATAGGTCCGCGCGTCAAACTCGCGGTTGTCACGCACCAGGGTTGCGATATCGCGATCAAGGCTGAATTCGGTAATTCCCGCGCGGCGCATCCAGTCATTCACCGGGCCAACGCCGCCCATCGCCGCAATCAAGGCATCGGTGGCCGGGTTGGAACTGCGCGTGATCATGAGGTCGATCAACTGATGTGCGGGCAGATATTCGCCCTTGCGCACAGGCGCGACGGCGGTGCTGAGCGGGGTCGAGCGTTGCGGCCACAAAGTCGGATATTCACTCGTCAGGCTCCAGCGGCCCTGATCCACGCCTTCCAGATAAGCGGCGGCAATTGCGATCTTGCTGGTGCTGGCGAGCGGAAAGCGCTGATCCCCCACAATGGAGATGCGCTGCCCGGTGACAAGGTCCATCGCGGCAACGCCAATGCGACCCGCGCTGCCTTCGGCAAGCTGCGCGATCTGTGCTTCGAGATAATTCTCATAGTTGGGCGCGAAGTCCCGCGGGGCGCGCGGCTCGGTGCCAAAGGCACTGTCGAACGCGGCCTCAAGCCCTACGCCCTCGGCCTGCGCAGGTGCGAGCGGCGCCAGCAGCAAGGCGGCAAAAGCGGCGATCTGTCTGATAGGGCTCAATTTCATTGGGTCATTCCTGCCTGAGTTTGGTAAGTTTTTGCTTAATCCCGCATGGCAAGCGATGCATGCGCGGTGAAACGATTGTTTTGGGCGGCAGGCGGAGGCCAAAAGGCACTTTTTGCCCCGGTGACGCTCCATTTCAATGGCAGCAGGAGGCTTAAACAGGCATGAACCCCTTGTTTTTTCAGGCTCCCGGCTTGCGCAAGCGCCAAGCGAACTGGTCACTGCGGCCGCGAATTGCCTCGTCGAACACGTTTGTCTCGAGATCATCCTGCGGGTTGGCGTAGAGGTCGCTTTCCGCTTCCAGCACGAAGCCCGCTGCGGTCAATTGGTTAAGCGCGATCTGTTTGTCCATCCGGTGCAGCCGATCGGCGGCTGCGGTGCCCGCGCCCTCTGCCGCAGTATGATCGACCACGACCAGCACGCCGCCGGGCTTGAGTGCATCGTAAAGGGCCTTGGTCGCGGCCTGTGCCGAGCCTTCGGGGACATCGGCAATATAGAGGTCATGATAATTCTGCACGATGATGATCGTATCGAGCGCGCCTTCGGGAAAGCCGGGAGCGCCGATCGGTCCGCGCAGCGGCAGGACCTGTTTGGGCGTGCCGTCATCCTCGCTGTAGCGGCGCACGGTGTCGTCCTGCTGCCGGGCAAGTTCGGGCACCATGGCGATGAATTCGCTGGGCTGAAAGGCATGCACCTTGCCATCCGCGCCCACGGCAATCGCCAGCAATTTGGTCCAGTATCCGCTCCCCATCACGAAATCGCCGACCATCTCGCCCTTGTCGATCTGCGCGAAGGCCAGCAATTGCGCAGGCTTGCGCCTTGCGTCCTCGTCCAGATCATCCATGCGGGCAATGTCGTTGATCGCCTGCATATACTGGCGCTCGGTATATTGCGGCGCGGGCTGGGCAGGCTCGGCGGAATTGCAGCCGGCCAGCATGGTGGCGGCCAGCGCGGCGATGATGATGCATCTCACGGCATTTCTCCCTCTTGGTTGCGTCAGGTTAGGCCCGAATCGCCCGGTGCGCAAAGCCGCGCATCTCGCACACACCACAACAAAAGGGCCGGAGGATTGCTCCCCCGGCCCCTTTAACTGGTGCATTGCTGCGGTTGGATGGGCTTAGAAGCCCATGCCGCCGCCCATGCCGCCCATGCCGCCCATATCGGGCATGCCGCCGCCTGAAGACTTGTCTTCAGGAGTGTCGGCAATCGCCGCTTCGGTGGTGATCAGCAAGCCAGCAACAGAAGCTGCATCCTGCAGCGCGGTGCGCACGACCTTGGTCGGGTCGATAACGCCTGCGGCCACGAGGTTTTCGTAGGTGTCGGTGGCAGCGTTGAAGCCCTGCGTTTCATCGTCTTCACGTAGCAGATTGCCCGAGACGACCGCGCCGTCATGGCCCGCATTGTTCGCGATCTGGCGAAGCGGGGTCATGATGGCCTGACGCACGATATCGATACCGCGCGTCTGGTCGTTGTTCTCGCCTTCGACGCCGGCGAGCGCCTTGGTGGCATAAAGCAATGCCGTGCCGCCGCCGGGAACGATGCCTTCTTCCACCGCAGCGCGGGTTGCATGAAGCGCATCGTCGACGCGGTCCTTGCGTTCCTTCACTTCGACTTCCGAAGCGCCGCCAACCTTGATGACGGCCACGCCGCCAGCCAGCTTGGCCAGACGTTCCTGCAGCTTTTCCTTGTCATAATCGGACGAAGTCGTCTCGATCTGGGCACGGATCTGCTCGACGCGCGCCTTGATGTCGCCTTCATCACCGGCGCCATCGACGATGGTGGTGTTGTCCTTGTCGATGGTGACGCGCTTGGCCTGACCGAGCATGCCGAGCGTGACGTTTTCGAGCTTGATGCCGAGATCTTCGGAAATCATCTCGCCCTTGGTCAGGATCGCGATGTCCTGCAGCATGGCCTTGCGGCGATCGCCGAAGCCCGGTGCCTTCACGGCAGCAACCTTGAGGCCGCCGCGCAGCTTGTTGACCACGAGCGTAGCAAGCGCTTCGCCTTCGATATCCTCGGCAATGATCAGCAGCGGACGACCCGACTGCACAGCCGCTTCGAGCACGGGCAGCATGGCCTGCAGGTTCGAAAGCTTCTTTTCATGGATGAGGATGTAGGGATTTTCGAGCTCGACCATCATCTTTTCGGGATTGGTCACGAAATAGGGCGAGAGGTAACCGCGGTCGAACTGCATGCCTTCAACGACATCGAGTTCGAATTCGAGACCCTTGGCCTCTTCCACGGTGATCACGCCTTCCTTGCCGACCTTTTCCATGGCTTCGGCGATCTTCTCGCCCACTTCCTTGTCGCCATTGGCCGAGATGATCCCGACCTGCGCGATTTCGGCAGAGCCCGACACGTCCTTGGAACGTGCCTGAAGATCTGCGACAACCTTGGAAACGGCAAGATCGATGCCGCGCTTGAGATCCATCGGATTCATGCCGGCGGCAACAGCGGTCATGCCTTCGCGCACGATCGCCTGGGCCAGCACGGTGGCGGTGGTGGTGCCATCGCCAGCGGCGTCATTGGCCTTGGAAGCCACTTCGCGCAGCATCTGCGCGCCCATGTTC
>DAIQNS010000152.1:0-5961 GCA_036788315.1 Alteraurantiacibacter sp.
GGCTTGTGGCAAAGGTGCTGATCGGCTGGACGAGAACGTCGGTCGCGCTGGTGGCAAGGCGATTGCCGAAACGATATAGCCCGACCTCGTTCACTGAATAGAACAGGCCAAGCAGAATGTCGGCGGCATATTTGGATGAAAACGAAAGGAAGCGCGAGCCGTAGAGGCTGGACGCAAAGCGCATCGCGCGCCTGCCCAGTTCCTTCTCGAAGCTGAAGCCGGGCGGCCGCACGCCGTAAACCGTAAAGGCAATGCCGCCCACGAGGATGCGGAACACGCGGATTGCCACCAGCGCATAGAGCGATTCCCACGTCAGCAGGATTGTCACCCCAAAAATCAGCGCGATGACATCCTGCCAGAACATGATAGCGATGTTTGTGCGGATGCGCTGCTGCCGGATCAAGGCGGCCGAGGCCCAGGCGCTGAGGCTGGAGAAAGGCTGCGATAGGGCGAAAAGCAGCAGCACCATTCCCAGTTCATCGGTCTCGTAGAGCCACTGGATCGGAAAGGCGAAGCACGCCAGAATCAGGCCGGCGATGGTCGAAAGGCCGATCGTCAGCCAGAAACCTGTCGCGAGCACCTCCTCATCGGGTTCGGGCGATGAAATGATGAAGTGGTAGAGCCCCGTATAGGTCAGCGTCTGCAAAAGCGTGATGAAGACAATCGCGATACTGTAGATCCCGTATTCCGCCGGAAGCAGGAATTGCGCCGCGAGAACCAGGAACACCATTGAATTGAATTGCTGCATCGCCTGCGCCGAGAAGGCGAAGATTGCCATGCCGCCCCGACGTGCACTGCCGTTGCGCGCAATACGCTTTACCATCCGGTTCAGCACGGACCTACGCTCGCACAGGCTGACCCTCGCCGGATCCGCAAAGCGGAGGGGGGCGAGCCCGCAAGCCTCGTGATTTTGCAATGCAGCATTGTGCCCCTTTCCTTTGGAATAGGCTATGTGACAATGTTTTTCTGTAGTTGGGCGCGCATCTCCGGAATTTTTCCCATTGCTGCACAGCTTTGTCGGACGCGTCCACCAAGTGGGATTGCATATCCGGCAGATTTGAAATTAGAAACCCGCGATGCAGGTCGAACATGCCGCCAAGCGTATCGCAGCAAGACTGGTGGGCTCATTGCGCACGGTCTTGCGCTATCCGAACATGATTGTCCTCATCTCGCATATGCGCAGCTCATCGACGGCATTGTCGAATGTCATCTGCTCGCGCCCCGATGTGAACGGGTATGGCGAAACCCATGTGCCGCATGACAATGAGCACAGCCCCGCAATGCTGGCGATCAATCACTGGCGGCGCAATGCAACAAGCGCGGGCGCGCGGTATCAATTCGACAAAATCCTGCACAACGAACTCGATTGCGCACCACCGCCGTCCTTCTTCACGGCGCGTGCGGTGTTCCTCCTGCGCGAGCCCGCACCCACGATCCGTTCGATTTGCGAGATGTCTGCAAAACTCGGCAAGCAGGAATATGCCAAGCCTGAGAAGGCCGCGGCCTATTACATCGGCCGGGTCGAACAGATGCAGTCGGTTTACGGGCAATTCACGCCGGCAAGACGAATTGCGCTCACCCACGCCGCGCTTATGCGCGATCCCGAACTGGCTTTGCAACGCATCTCGGATCACCTCGCAATCGCGCCTGCTCTGACCAATGCTTATGAAAGCCACCCGATGTCGAGCAAGCCGGGGGGCGGCGATCCGCTGAATTCGGCAAAATGGACACGAATCGAGCGCTTTGCCGCAAGGCCTGTGCTGCCCATGTCAGAATTGGGAATCGATGAGGCCCTGGCGCAGCGCGCGAGCGCCGCACACGCCCGGCTGCTTGCGATTCTCACAACCGATCCTGCAAATCTGATCTGAAACCAGCTTTTCGTGCTGGCCGAAGCCTCGTGGCCGGTCGAAAAATTTGCACGGCTGATCGCGGCCATCTCTCGCATATGCAGCAAAGCAAATTTTTACCTTAAAAACGAGCAACTTATAGCGGCAAAACTCTGTGCCAAAATGGGATGATTATTGATGCAAGGCAAGCATGTGGCGAATTCGTGTTGCAAATGCGAAGAAGCTAATGGTAACAACCCCCTAGCGAAGTTTAGGATTTTATTTTCCATCAAACCTCCATCGAACCAGCGGGAACCAGATGATAGCCAAACACAGCCTAGCATCGCCATCGCGCTCGAATATCACCGCTGAGGCGGTTCGAATTGCGGATGGCATTGATCCCGTCGAAGGGAAGAGTGCTTTGGTGTGGCGCGCGTTCGACCTTCTGGTGGCGCTCGCTATTCTTCTTGTCGCCTTGCCATTTCTTTTGCTTCTCGCGCTGGCGATCAAGATTACCGATCCGGGCCCGCTGTTTTTCGTGCACAACCGGATCGGCTTTCAAGGCCGCCAGTTTGGCTGCCTCAAATTCCGCTCGATGCGTGTGGACGGTGACAAACTGCTGAAGGCGCATCTCGCCGGCAACCCGGCCGCGCGCGCTGAATGGAACGAAACGCAGAAATTGCGCAACGATCCCCGCGTAACTCCCGTCGGCGCGATCATTCGCAAGCTCAGCCTCGATGAATTCCCGCAGCTCATCAATGTGCTCCGCGGAGAAATGAGCATTGTCGGACCCCGGCCGATCGTCGACAGCGAAGTCGAACGCTACGGCGAGTTCTTTTCCTACTACAAGGCGGTTCGCCCGGGCCTTACGGGGCTGTGGCAGGTGAGCGGTCGCAACGACACTTCTTACAACGAGCGCGTGCGCCTCGATGTAAGCTACGTCGCGCAGAAGAGCCTGGCTTTTGATATGGTCCTGATCATCAAGACCGTTCCCGCGGTGCTGCTGTCACGCGGTTCATATTAGGATGGATTGCCGGTTGCAGGGCATTTTCCTGCAACCGGATTGAGCATTAGCCGACGACGACGCGGAAAATGATTGTCCACATCCATAGGCCTATCATCGTGGCTACGAACCACGCGGTATAGGACACGCGCTCTTGCAATTTGCCCGCGACCCAAGATGAATTTTCAACCCGAAAATCGTTCATGTGACCCCTCCACATTCTGTCCTTAGAACTGGCGTCAGAACTCTTATTTTTATGGCGATCTTTTTTTGGCGATGAATGTCGCAAAAACATCATACTCCGAATCGCCTATTGATGACAATTGCGCGGCGGCAAAAAACTTACCGTCTCAGATCACCGGATTTTCGCCCGAGCGACGCTAATCGGTTGCAAAATTGTGTTTAGTTTGCAGAGATTTGCAGCGCCTTAGCTCTCGCCCCTCGGTTTTTCCGGAGAGACCTGGCGCAAAAAAATAACCATGCGCGTTTACCTTTGCTTATGGCGTTCTCAACAGGACGCGGCTGTGAAGCGGCCATGATTGCTCGAATCAAGACCATGGCGGCAATGCTCAAACCTGCCCGGCTTGGCGCATTCGGGGTGAATTTGTGTGCCTTGGCTCGCGCGCTCTGATCTCGTCAGATGAGCAGCGCCATCGAGCGCGATTCCGCTAGAGTTGTTCGACGCGCTCCGGGGTCAGCCGCCCGCGCACCAGATCGAGCATGCCCAGCCAATTGCCCTTGACCCGACCCTTGCGGTCTACCCAGGGCTCGGGATTGAACATCTTGACGTGGTTGGAAACAAAGTTGCGCCCGATCGATTTCAAGGCAAAGCCCAGCCGCATCGTGCCCTTTTTGTAAAGATAGGCGGGATTGATCACCTGCGAATAGCCGAAACGGATCCCCGGCGTCCGCCCCATTTTCACGCCCTGATGCACGCCGGCAAAGGCAAGCGTCTTTACCAGCCGCCCGCGGTCAAGCAGCGATGCGGAAAAATCGATGTCTTCCTGCCAGGCATAAAGCCGCAATCGCTCATCGAAGCGCGTTTCGCCAATCACGCTGCGGCGGTAGGCCATGTTGCACCCGTAAAGCCCATTGCGCCGACCGATGATGGTATCGCTCGTACCTTTGATGGAAGGGTGCGCGGCAATCAGCGCAAGGCCCTCTTCAAGCGAAATTCCCGGCGTATTGATGCCATCGGCAATGACATCGCCGGTCGCTCCGACAACATCGGGGTGATTGCGGAAGAAGCGCTCGATGCCTTCGAGGCTGTTGGCGGCGGGAATGAAGTCATCGTCGTAAAAAACGATGATGTCGTAGCCTTCGCCTGCCGCAGCAATCCCGGAATTGCGCTGCGCGCACGCGCCCTTGGGCCCGAACACGATCTTGCGCCGTTCGCCTTCTGCGAAACCTTCGGGAAGATCGTCCTTGCTGACCACCGAATAGACCACAAGGTCAGCAGGCCGCGTCTGCGCTGCGAGCAACTGGTCGATTTGCCCCACGATCGGCGCGCGGCCAAGCGTGGCGATGATCACCGCGATCGACAAGCGCTCGCTATTGGCAGATCGGCTTTCCATCGTCTCTACAGCTCCTCATGCGGTTCCGAACGCCCCCCGGGCAGCAACCCATTTTCGCAATTGCAACGTACCCGTCAATCACTTCAAAGGCATGATACGCTCGATAACGTATTGCGCCGCCTCGCCCGGGCTCATTTCGACCGTATTTACGCGGATCTCGGGCGCTTCAGGTGCTTCATAGGGGCTGTCGATCCCGGTGAAGTTCTTGAGCGCGCCGGCGCGCGCCTTCTTGTACAAACCCTTCACATCGCGCGCCTCGGCGACTTCGAGCGGCGTTTCGACGAAAATTTCGATGAATTCGCCCTCGGGCAGCATTTCGCGCACCATCTGCCGCTCGGCGCGGAACGGGCTGATGAAGGCGGTGAGCACGATCAAACCGGCATCGGTCATCAGCTTGGCCACTTCGCCAATGCGGCGGATGTTTTCCACCCGGTCGGCATCGGTGAAGCCCAAATCCTTGTTCAGCCCGTGGCGCACATTGTCCCCATCGAGCAGGAAGGTGTGGCGGTTCATCAAATTAAGGCGCTTCTCCACCTCGTTGGCGATGGTCGATTTGCCCGAGCCCGACAGCCCGGTGAACCACAATACGCGCGGCGTCTGGTTCTTGAGCTTGGCATGTTCCTCGCGGGTGATATCGGTCGCCTGCCAGTGCACGTTCTGCGCGCGGCGCAAGCTGAAATGCAGCATCCCGGCAGCGACCGTGCGGTTCGTCACCTTGTCGATAAGGATGAACCCGCCAAGCGCGCGGCTTTGGGCATAGGGTTCGAAAGCGATCGCACGGTCGGTTGTGATTTCAGCAACGCCGATCGAATTGAGCTTGAGCGTCTTGGCCGCGAGATGGTCCATCGTGTTGACGTTGATCTCGTATTTGGGCTCGGAGATCGAAGCCGAGACCATCTGCGCGCCGATCTTCATGAAATAGGCGCGGCCCGGCAGCAGCGCCTCGTCATCCATCCACACGATGGTCGCTTCAAACTGGTCGGCGGCTTCGGGCGGATTGTCTGCCGCTGCGATGACATCGCCGCGCGAACAATCAATCTCGTCAGCGAGCGTCAGCGTGACCGATTGTCCGGCGACCGCTTCCTCCAGATCGCCATCAATGGTCACGATCGATCGCACGCTGCTTGTCTTGCCCGAAGGCAGAACGCGGATCTTGTCGCCCGGCTTGACCGTGCCCGATGCGATCAGGCCCGAAAAGCCGCGGAAATCGAGATTGGGACGATTGACCCATTGCACCGGCATGCGCAGCGGCCTGGTCGCCGCGAAATCGCTGCGCAGCGGCACCGTCTCGAGATGATCCATCAGGCTTGGCCCTGAATACCACGGCGTATTGGCCGAAGGGGCCCCCTCGGTCTTTGGCGTGATATTGTCGCCCTTGAAGCCTGAAATGGGGATTGCGGTGAAGGTCTCGATGCCGATTTCGGCGGCAAACGCGGTGTACTCGCTGACAATCTTGTCGAAAACCGCCTGATCGTAATCGACCAGATCCATCTTGTTGACCGCGAGCACGATGTTCTTGATGCCGAGCAAATGGCACAAATAGGAATGCCGCCGCGTC
>DAIQNS010000153.1:0-1631 GCA_036788315.1 Alteraurantiacibacter sp.
GGCAATTGCTCGTATTTCTCGATCCGCTCGAACAGATCGCCCACGCGGCGGGGAAGCGAGGGGCGCGTGCCCGTCGCGCGCTCGACGGCATCGCGGAACTTGGCCGGATGCGCGGTCGCGAGCGTGACAATCGGCACATTGGCGGGCAGGTCCGATGCGCGCGCGGCATAAAGGCCGATCGCGGTGTGCGGATCGATCACTTCGCCGCACTTTTCCGATGCCCAGGCAATCGCCTGCGTCATGTTCTCAGCATCGGCGCGCGCGCTGGCGAACAGCTTTGCCGCGCCTTCGCGTTGGCTGTTGGTCAATTGCATCGCCTTGCTGGCTTCGAACTGGCGCATCTGCTGCGCCAGCGCGCCGCCATCGCGCCCGCCAACATCGAAGAGCAGCCGCTCGAAATTCGAGCTGACCTGAATGTCCATGCTCGGCGCGGCAGTCGGCGTCACGGTTCCGGCGGAATAATCCCCGGTAGACAGCGCGCGGTGGAGAATATCGTTGATATTGGTGGCAACGATCAGACGCTCGATCGGCAGACCCATTTGCGCCGCGACATAGCCTGCGAACACATCCCCGAAATTGCCCGTGGGCACGCTGAAGGCGATTTTGCGGTGCGGCGCGCCCAGTTGCAGCGCGGCGGCGAAATAATACACCACCTGCGCCATCAGGCGCGCCCAGTTGATCGAGTTCACCGCGCTGATGCGGAACCGGCCGTTCATCCGCTCATCGACGAACATGCGCTTCACCATCGCCTGCGCATCATCGAAGCTGCCGTCGATGGCGAGATTATGGACGTTGGGCGCGCGCACCGTGGTCATCTGGCGGCGCTGCACATCGCTGACCCTCCCGTGCGGGTGCAGCATGAAGATGTCGATCCGGTCGCGCCCGGCGACAGCGTCAATTGCGGCCGAGCCGGTGTCGCCCGAAGTCGCCCCGACAATCGTCAGATGATCATCGCGCTTCTTGAGGAAATGTTCGAAGAGGCGGCCCAGCAATTGCAGCGCCACATCCTTGAAGGCGAGTGTGGGGCCGTGGAACAATTCGAGCAGCCATTGCTGCTGGTCGAGCTGCTTGAGCGGCGTCACCGCTTCATGCGCGAAGGTGCCGTAAGCTTCGGCGCAGAGCGCGGCGAGCTCGTCCTCGCTGAGCGAGCCTTTGACGAAAGGCATCATCACCCGCACGGCCAGCTCGGCATAGGGAAGACCCGCCATCGCGGCGATCTCCTCCTGCGAGAAGCGCGGCCACTGTGCCGGCAGATACAGGCCGCCGTCACGCGCAAGGCCCGCCAGCGTCACGCCTTCGAAATTGAGGGCAGGAACGCTGCCTCTGGTCGATACATATTGCATTGCAGCGCGGATTAGCGCCGTCGGCGGCGAAGCGCCAGCCCGTAGATGACCAGAGCCGTCAGCGCGAAGAAAAACCATTGCCCGGCATAGGCGATGTGATTGTTGGGCAAATCCGCCGGATCGGGCTGCGCCAGCGGCTCAAGCCCGGCAACAGGCTGCGCCATCTGCACGCGCGCGCCGTCAGGCCCGCCGCGCGTGATCAACCCTTCAACGGTGCCGCCTTGCCATGCGGGAAAATCGGGCCTGTCCGACCAGCCCAGCTTCACATCGGCGGGGCCACGCGCCGTC
>DAIQNS010000153.1:1641-5895 GCA_036788315.1 Alteraurantiacibacter sp.
GGCCCAGCGCATTGCGCCCGGCAATCGCCTCGCTTCCGAGCACCTGGGTGCACTCGAATGCGGCGGGGTGAAAGAAGTCGCCTTCGGAGAAAGCGCCGCCGATGTCAGCGGGAAAGGGCCTCAACTCGCCACTGGCGAGCGCGGCCTCATATTGCGCGATCTGCGCCGCCTTCTCCTCCGCGCGGCCAATCTGCCAGATGCCAAGGACGATCATGATCACAACGGCGGCGAGCACGATGATCGTGGGCACGATGGGGATTGCGCGTTTCACCGGTCATCCCTCCCGGCTTCGCGTGCATCGCGCGCATATTCGCTCGCAAGCAGCCAGCCCTTGGTAAGGCGCAGGCCATAGATCACAGCGCCGATGATGAGCGGCACCCACAAGAGCGCATGCACCCACCAGGGCGGCTCGGCAGCGAGTTGCAGCCAGATTGCCAGAGCCGCAACGACCGCGCCGATGATCATGGTGAGGAAAGCCGCCGGCCCGTCGCCGACATTGAACTTGTCATAATCGAGCCCGCACGCACTGCACCGGGGCGCAAAGGCGATCATGCCTGCAAACATGGTGCGCTCCCCGCAGCGCGGGCACAAACCGGAAAGGGCAGCCGCACCGATGGTTGGCTGCCCTTTCGCGGATCTGGATTTGTCAGTCACAAAAGCCCTAGTGGATTTCCGCGCCCCAGCCGCCCCAGACATAGACGCTGATGAACAAGAACAGCCACACCACGTCGACAAAGTGCCAGTACCACGCGGCAGCTTCGAAGCCGAAATGCTGGCGCGGGGTGAAGTGGCCCTTGTAGGTGCGGCGCAGGCAGACGATCAGGAAGATCGTGCCCACAAGCACGTGGAAGCCATGGAAGCCCGTCGCCATGTAGAAGGCGCTCGAATAGGTGTTCTTGCCGAAGTCGTAAGCGGCATGGCTGTACTCGTAAGCCTGCACGCCGCTGAACACGATGCCCAGCAGAATAGTGAGCCACAGGCCCTGCTTGAGGCCTTCGCGGTCGCCGTGGATCAGCGAATGGTGCGCCCAGGTGATCGTGGTGCCCGAGCACAGCAGGATCAGCGTGTTGAGCAAGGGCAGATCGAAGGGATCGAGAATCTCGATGCCTTTTGGCGGGAAAGTGGCGAGATTGGCGGCCGCTTCGGTGCCGACCACATTGGTCCACAGACCCACGGTGGAGTCATAATCCAGCGGGGCGGGGAACAGCGCGAAATCGAACCAGGCCCAGAACCAGCCGACGAAGAACATCACTTCAGAAGCAATGAACAGGATCATGCCGTAGCGCATGTGCAGTTGCACCACGGGCGTATGATCGCCGCGCTCCGCTTCGTTCACGACTTTGGAGAACCAGCCGAAGAAAGTGGCGATGAGGCCCGCAATGCCGAGTCCCAGGACAATCGGCCATGCGGTGGGGAAACTTTCCTCGTGCATGTACATCACCATGCCGGTGGTGAAAGTCAGCGCGGAGAACGCACCGATCAGCGGCCAGATATCGGGGTCGAGAATGTGATAATCGTGATTCTTGGCGCCAGCCATAATGTCCGTCCTGATCTTGTCTCTCTGCCCCAGCCCTTAATGCGCAGCCGCGCCCGGGTCCAGAGCCTAACCCAACCTATTGCGCCTGATTTTGGGCGCGGTGAAACGTGTAACTCAGCGTGATCTGTTCGACCCCTTGCATATTGGGATCATCCAATGCCGCCGGATCAACGAAATAGAGCACCGGCATCTTCACTTCCTCGCCCGGCTGCAAGGTCTGTTCGACAAAGCAGAAGCACTGGATCTTGTGGAAATAGCGGCCCGCCTGCTTGGGTTCGACATTGAAAGTCGCGGTCCCGGTGATCGGCTCGCTGCCGGTGTTCTTGGCGTAATAGACCGCCATGTCACGTTGCCCGATGGTGACCGTGTCGGTCAACTGCGCGGGTCTGAAATCCCAGGGCATGCCCTTGGCAGTGTTGGCATCGAAGCGGATTGAATAGCTCTTGCCGCCGAACAACGCGCCAGCCCGGGAGGCGGCATCAGCTTCGGCCTCGGTGGCGACCTGCGTGGTGCCGCCAAAGCCGGTCACACGGCAGAACAGATCGTAAAGCGGGACAGCCGCATAGCCCAGCGCGAGCATGAACAGCGCCATGCCAAAGCCCAGCATCATCGTGCGCTTGTTGCGATCTTCAAGAGAGGCGCTGGCAGTAGACATCAATCTGTTACCCTGACGACCGTGATAGCATACACCAGCACGACAAATCCGAACAGGATAAGCGCAAACACCAAATTGCGCGCCTTGCGCCGTGCCTTGAATTCCTTTTCCTCTTCAGGCGTCATGCGAGCACCATCCGGTCCACCACCAGCGCGGCGAACAGAGCGAAGAGATAGATGATCGAGAAAGCAAACAGGCGCTTTTCGGGGGTCAGCTTGTCGCCTTCGCCCGGCATCCGAAAAGCAACCGGGATCGAAAGCGCCACGAATGCGCCCGAAAGGAGCACGGCGGCAAGCCCGTAAATGAACCCCGCGCCCCCAATCGCCACTGGCGCGAGCGTCGTCAGGAACAGGATCACACTATACGCCAGGATTTGCAGCCTGGTGCTCTTTTCGCCTGCGACATTGGGCATCATCGGAATGCCCGCGGCGGCATAATCGGGCTTCACGAAAAGTGCGAGCGCCCAGAAATGTGGCGGGGTCCACATGAAGATGATCGCGAACAAGAGCACCGGCATCATGGTGATCTCGCCCGTTACCGCGACCCAGCCGATCAGCGGCGGAAACGCGCCTGCGCCGCCGCCGATGACGATGTTCTGCGGTGTGCGCGGCTTGAGCCAAATGGTGTAGATCACCGCGTAATAGAAGATCGAGAAAGCAAGGATACCGCCCGCCAGCCAGCCGACCGCGAGCCCCATGAACAGCACCGAGAAACCGCAGAGGAGCAGGCCGAAATCGCGCGCATCATCGCGGCGGATGCGGCCTGCGGGCACGGGCCGCTTCGCAGTGCGCTTCATCAGCTTGTCGAGATCGGCTTCCCACCACTGGTTGAGCACCGCAGCCCCGCCAGCGCCGAGCGCGATGCACAGGATCGCGGTGAAACCGATCACCGGATGGATCGTGCCGGGCGCGGCAAGCAGGCCGCACAGGCCCGTGAACACCACCAGCCGGATCACGCCCGGCTTGGTCAGCGCATAGAAATCGCGCCAGTCGGCCGGCATCGCTATGGGTTTGGCTAAGGCGGGCTTGGGGTTCACATCATTTCCGTTTTGCGAAAGGGGCGCTGCCGTTCCCGACTGCGCCCCCTCATTGTTTGCTTTGGCGAGAGGGCTCGCCCTTACGTCGTCGCGGGCTTGCGCGAGATATGGTCGTCGGGGCCGTGATGGTCCTCGATCACGGGCAGCGTTTCGAACTGGTGATACGGCGGCGGGCTGGACAGGCTCCATTCGAGCGTCGTTGCGCCTTCGCCCCAGTAATTGTCCTCCGCCTTGCGGCCCATGGTGAAGGCATAGATGAGATTGAGGAAGAAGATCCCCACGCTGATCAGCACGATGCCATAGCCAAAGGTCGAGACACTGTTCCAGAATTCATAGGCGATCGGATAATCGGGGTAGCGACGCGCCATCCCGTTCATGCCCAGGAAGTGCTGCGGGAAGAACACGATGTTGACGCCGATGAAGAACACCCAGAAGTGCAGATGGCTCAGGAGTTCGGAGTGCCAGCGGCCACTCATCTTCGGGAACCAGTAATAGAAACCGGCAAAGATCGAGAACACCGCGCCCATCGAAAGCACATAGTGGAAATGCGCGACCACGTAGTAGGTGTCATGCAGATTGTCGTCGATGCCGCCATTGGCGAGCACCACGCCCGTTACGCCGCCGACAGTGAACAGGAAGATGAAGCCCATCGCCCACACCATCGGGCTCTTGAACTCTATCGAGCCGCCCCACATCGTCGCGATCCAGCTGAAGATCTTGATGCCGGTGGGCACCGCGATCACCATGGTCGCAGCGGTGAAATACATCTTCGTATTCACGTCGAGGCCGACGGTATACATGTGGTGCGCCCACACGATGAAGCCGACCACGCCAATCGCCACCATGGCGTAGGCCATGCCGAGATAGCCGAACACCGGCTTGCGGCTGAAAGTCGCCACGATCTGCGAGATCATGCCGAAGCCCGGCAGGATCATGATGTACACCTCGGGATGGCCGAAGAACCAGAACAGATGCTGATACAGCACCGGATCGCCGCCACCGGCCGGATCGAAGAAGGTCGTGCCG
>DAIQNS010000154.1:0-3606 GCA_036788315.1 Alteraurantiacibacter sp.
GCCTGCATCTGCTGCATTTCCTCATTAGCCTTCTGATCGGCCTTGGCGCGCGCGTCATTGAATGCGGCGGTGACAAGGTCTTCCAGCATTTGCTTGTCTTCGGGCACCATCAGGCTGTCATCGATCGCCACGCCCAGAATGCGCCCGCGCGCGCTGGCACGAACTTTCACCAGACCACCTCCCGAGGTGCCTTCGACCTCGATATTATCGAGCTTCACCTGCGCATCGTTCATCTGCTGCTGGATCTTCTGCGCCGCTTCCTGCGCGGCTTTCATCATTTCTTCCATGTTCTGCATTTCAAATCTCCGTTCAGCCAGGCCTCAGGCGCGGCGGCTCCAGTTTTCGGCTCCGCGCGGCGGGTCTTTCTCTTCGATGATCTCGGCGCCGGGAAAAGCTTCGCGCGCGGCCTTGATCATCGGGTGGTTCGCTATCGCCTCACGCGCCGCTTGTGCCGCGGCAAGCTCCTGCTCGACCAATGTCGCAGCCGCCTCGCCGGTTCCCGTCGCCACTTCCCACCGCTTGCCCGTGAGCACAAACAGCGCCTGCTTGAGAGCGGGCGTCAGATCGTCCTCGAAACCGGGCGGCTGGCTGTAGATCAGCTTGCCATCCTCAAGCGTGATCACGCGCACCTGCAATTGCAACTGCGAATAGAGCGACATCGCATGGTCAACGCGCGAACAATCGCGGATCGCGGCGGCAAGTTCGGCCCATTCGAGCGCACCCGAAGGCGCATCGGCGCCGCCGGCGGGAGCGGTATTCGCACCGCTTCCGCCATTCAACGCACCGCTCGCCGCGAGCGTCTGCAAATCCTTCGCGAGCCTGCCCGGATCGGGCATGTCGGCGGCATGCAGTGCGCGCAGCAGCGCCATCTTGGCGGCGACCAGCGGATCAGGCGCGCCGCGCACTTCGTCATAGCCCTTGAGCAACAGCTGCCACAAACGGTGCACCTGCCCGGCCGAAAGCCGCCCCGCCCATTCGGCCAGCGCGGCGCGTTCCTCGGCTGTGGGCGCGTCAGGCTCATCCTGGCTCAATTGCGCCACAGCAATCCGGTGTGTCAGATCCATCAGCCCGCGCAACAGCGCGAGCGGCTCCACCCCCAGCGCATATTGCTGCGCCACCCCGTCAAGCAGCGCCCTTGGCTCGCCTTCGAGCAGCGCGGAAAACACCAGCCGCTGCGCGCCCTTGTCCGCGAGGCCGAGCATGTCGCGCACCTTGTCCGCGCGCACCATGGCAGCATCGCCCGCATCCCCGGCACTGCCCGCTTCCATATCGGCATGGGCAATCGCCTGATCGAGAATCGACAGGCCATCGCGCACCGAGCCTTCCGCCGCCGAAGCCACCAGCGCGAGCGCCTCGTCCTCGGCCTCGACCCCTTCGAGCGCGCAAATCCGCGCGAAATGGCTGTGCAGCAATTCCGCCGGAATGCGCCGCAGATCGAACCTTTGCGTGCGGCTGAGCACGGTGACCGGCAGTTTGTCGACCTCGGTGGTCGCGAACAGGAATTTCACATGCGCCGGCGGCTCTTCCAGCGTCTTGAGCAGCGCGTTGAAGGCGTTGCGCGAGAGCATGTGCACTTCGTCGATAATGTAAATCTTGTAGCGCGCGGACACGGCGGAATAGCGCACCGCCTCGATGATCTCGCGCACATCGTCGACGCCGGTGTGGCTCGCGGCGTCCATCTCGATCACGTCAATATGCCGCCCTTCGGCAATCGCAACGCAGGGCTCGCATTGGCCGCAAGGGTCGATCGTGGGCCCGCCCGTTCCATCGGGGCCGATGCAATTGAGCGCCTTGGCGATCAGCCGCGCAGTCGAAGTCTTGCCCACTCCGCGCACGCCGGTCATCAGGAAGGCATGCGCCAGCCTCTCGCGCGCAATCGCATTGGAGAGCGTTTGCACCATCGGTTCCTGCCCGATGAGTTCGGAGAAGGTCTGCGGACGATATTTGCGCGCAAGGACGCGGTAGGGCTGCGCCGTTGTGCCCACAGGCGCGGCTTTCGTTTCCGCAGGAGCTTGCAGCGGCGGCGCTGGCTCTTCGCGCAAGGTGCTGGGAGGAGGCGCTGGGCTTTCAGGAGGAGCGGGATCGCCGAACAGGGCGTTCTGTCCTGCTGCTTCCAGCTCGGCTGCGGAGGGTTTGCTTTCCTCCTCTTTGCCGCCGGGCTCCTCGCCGAAAATATCGCCAGAATCACTCATGCCGCTGTGGTAGGGGGTGCCGCGCAAATTGTCATGTGGGGAAAAAGGAGCCGGTCGACCCGCTGCCATCCACCTGGGCTGCTTCCTTCCGGACCTGACCCGGTGAGCGGACGCGAACGTCCGACCGACTCCCAACAACGCATATGGCGAGCAAGCGAGCGCGTTGCAAGTGACTAGTTGGTGCTGGATTGCGCCCCGCGAGCGGAACGAAGTTGCGGCGAGCCGTTCTTACCGGAAATTATCGGCGTAAGCCTGAATTTTGAGCTTCTTCTCGGGTACCGCGTGAATGCGCGCGGCAATGCCATACTTCTCGGCATAAGCTGCCGCAGCCGCGCTGCTCGGGAAAGTCAGCTGCAATTGCTGGCGCGTATCGCCGCTACCCGCCCAGCCCATCAGCGGATCGGGCCGCTTCGCTTCGGCAGGAACGAAATCGAGCACCCATTCCTCGGTGTTCGCCTTGCCGGACTGCATCGCGCTCTTGGGGCGTTTGAAAATTCGGGCTTCCATGGCCTCGCCTGTAAATCAGCCGAAGGTGTTCTTAAAGGCGTTTTTTGTCTTGAGGCTCGGTTTTTCGTTCCATGGCTCATCAGGCCAGCGATGCCGGGGGTAGCGGCCTTTCATCTCCTTGGCGACATCGCGCCATGTGCCGCGCCAGAAGCCCGGAAGATCGCGCGTGGATTGAAGCGGGCGGCCGGCCGGACTGGTGAGTTTGAGGAGTAACGGGGTCTCGCCGATCATCGGATGCCGCTCCAGCCCGAACAGCGCCTGCACGCGCACTTCGACCGCGGGGGCATCGTCGCCGGTATACGCAATCTCATGGCTGGTCCCGGCAGGCGAAGTGAATTCGCGCGGCGCGGCCTTGTCGAGCCTCTGGCGCTCCTCCCAAGAGAGCAGGCCTAGCGCCGCTTCTGCCGCCCGGCCCGGCGCAACATCGCAGGTGCGCTTGCCTTCGAGCAAGGGCGAAAGCCACTCGCTCGCGCGCTCCTGCAATTGTGCGAGCGAAAACGCGGGCACCTGCGCAAAAGCCGCCCGCGCCAGCAATTCGGCAGGCAGGACGTCGGGCAATCTCTCGCACGCTTTCTCCAGCAGGATTGCCGCCATCGCCGCAGTATCGGGCGCCGGATCGGGGCCGCTCGCAAGCGTGATCGCGCCCAGCCGCCGCTCCAGCCGCGCTTCCACGCGGCCTTCCGTCTCGTTCCAGCGCGCGCTCTGGCGGCTTTCGACAAGGCTGCCGAGCTCGCGCTCGACCTCGCCCTGCGAGAGCGCGGCAGCGGCAGTGATGCGCGCAGATTTCGCCTGACCCTGCGCATCGCCGATCACCAGCCATTCTGCGCGCGCCAGCGGCGATGCCGGATCGAGCCGGTAGCCGCGCCCGCCCGATGAAAGCCAGTTCTCGCCCGCCGCATCGCGCGCG
>DAIQNS010000154.1:3616-5887 GCA_036788315.1 Alteraurantiacibacter sp.
GGGCCACATTTGCGGGCAAGCCGAGCGCCAGCAGGATGGCAGGCGATGCCGCTTCCGATTGCGCCGGTTTGCCGGTCAGGCTCGCCGCCTTCTTCGCCCAGCCTTGCGCCAATTGCCGCGCAGACCGCGCGCGCGGCGAATTATCACTGCCCCAGCGCGACAGCCGCGCCTCGAGATCCTCGGCCGGTCCGCCGAGCCCGCGTTCCTGCAGCAGGACTGCAAGCCGCGCGGCAAGTTCGCCCGCGCCGCGCTCCGCCCCGCGCAGCACCATTGCCGCCTGCCATGGCGCCATCGGCATTTTCGCCAGCTTGCGGCCCCAGGCTGTAATCGCGCCAGCCTTATCGAGAGCGCCCAATTGCGCCAGCCGCTCGCGCGCGGATGCGAGCGAGGCGGCAGGCGGCGCATCAAGCCATTGCAAAGCGGCGGGATCAGCAGCGCCCCATTGAGCCAGCGCCAGCAGCAGCGGCGCAAGGTCCGCTGTGAACATTTCGGGCGGATCGAATGCGGGCCTGCCAGCATGTCCGCCTTCGCTCCAGACGCGATAGGCCGCGCCCGGCCCCTGGCGCGCTGCGCGCCCTGCCCTCTGCGCGGCGGCGGCCTGGCTGGCTTGCACAGTCACCAGATGGCTTACTCCTGCCGAGCGGTCGAACTCGGCGCGGCGGGACAGCCCGCTGTCCACGACGACGCGCACCCCGTCGAGCGTCAGCGAAGTCTCGGCAATGCTGGTAGCGAGCACGATCCTGCGGCGCCCTTGCGGATCGCGGCGGATCGCGGCGCGCTGCTCCTCGGGGCGAATTTGCCCGTGCAGCGGCAAGACCGGCGTCGCGGGCAGACGCTGTGTGAGCTGTGCCTGCGTGCGCGCAATTTCGCCTGCGCCGGGAAGGAAGGCGAGAATATCGCCTTCTTCCGCGCGCCAGGCAGCAAGAACGGCGCTGGTCATGCTGTCCTCGAGCCGCTGTTCGGGCCGCGCGCGCAGCCATTCGATGCGCAGTGGATAGGCCTTGCCCACGCTCTCGATCACGGGGGCGGTCTCGCCCAGAAGGCGGGCAAAGCTCGCGCCATCGATCGTCGCCGACATCACGCAAATGCGCAAATCCTCGCGCAGCACGCTTTGTGTTTCGAGCGCCAAAGCAAGGCCCAGATCGCCATCAATGCTGCGCTCATGCGCCTCATCGAAGAGGATCGCCGAGACGCCCGCCAATTCCTGATCTTCGAGCAAGCGGTTGACGAGAATGGCCCCGGTCACCACCAGAATGCGCGTTGCCTTGGAACTCTTGCTGTCGAGCCTTGTGAGATAGCCCACGCGCTCGCCGACCTCCTCGCCGAGCAATTGCGCCATCCGCTCCGCCGCAGCGCGCGCGGCGACACGGCGCGGACTGGTGAGGATGATCTGGCCGCTGCACCATGGCTGATCGAGCAAGGCAGGCGCGACAGCAGTCGTCTTGCCCGCGCCCGGCGGCGCGACGAGCACCGCAGATGGGCGCGCCCTCAGCGCGCCGAGCAGCGCAGGCAGAACGTCATGAACAGGCAGATCAGGCGGCGAAACAGGCATCAACGCCTCGCGCCTCAATGGCCGCGCGCCACCGCAAACTGCGCCGCTTCGACCATCGCCCGACGGGCGGCGCTTTCAGGGAATATCGACAAGGCATCGCAGGCACGCTGCGCATAGAGCCGGGCGCGTTCACGCGTTGCGGCAACGCAATCGTGCCGGTTGATCAATGCGGTCGCCTGCGCGAGATCCTCGTCCTCGTTGCAAAAGCCTGCGATGGCATCCTGCCAGAAGCGTCGCTCCTCGGCGGTGCCGCGCGCATAGGCGAGAATGACCGGCAGCGTCATCTTGCCTTCGCGGAAATCATCGCCGCGGTCCTTGCCCATTTCGGCGCGCTCGGAATCGTAATCGATCGCATCGTCGACCAATTGGAACGCAATGCCCAGATTGCGGCCATATTCGTCAAGCGCGCGCTCTTCTTCCTCGCCCCTTTCGGCCACCACTGCGCTGATCCGGCTCGCAGCAGCGAACAGCGCGGCGGTCTTGGCGCCGATGATCGTGAGGTAACGGTCCTCGCTCGTCTCGACCTTGCGCTGCGCGGTGAGCTGATCGACTTCGCCCTGCGCGATGATCGCGCTCGCACTCGAGAGGATTTTCAGCACCTTGAGCGAGCCATCCTCGACCATCAGCTCGAACGCGCGGCTGAACAGGAAATCGCCCACCAGCACGGTCGCCGGGTTGCCGTAAATGATATTGGCCGCTTCCTTGCCGCGCCGCGTTTC
>DAIQNS010000155.1:0-2560 GCA_036788315.1 Alteraurantiacibacter sp.
AGCAGAGCATGCCGATCCACGCCGAAGCTCCGCTGTTCGTCGACCAGTCGACCGATGCGGCCATTCTCGTCACCGGCATCAAGGTGATCGATTTGCTCGCCCCTTATGCAAAGGGCGGCAAGATCGGCCTGTTTGGCGGCGCGGGCGTGGGCAAGACGGTGCTCATTCAGGAGCTCATCAACAACATCGCCAAGGGCCATGGAGGCGTGTCGGTCTTTGCCGGCGTGGGTGAGCGCACCCGCGAAGGCAACGATCTTTATCACGAATTCCTCGATGCTGGCGTTATCGCCAAGAACGAAGCTGGCGAGGCTATCTCCGAAGGCTCCAAGGTGGCGCTGGTGTTCGGCCAGATGAACGAGCCTCCCGGCGCGCGTGCCCGTGTTGCTCTGTCGGGCCTGACGATGGCGGAATATTTCCGCGATCAGGAAGGGCAGGACGTGCTTTTCTTCGTCGATAACATCTTCCGGTTTACCCAAGCCGGCTCGGAAGTGTCCGCGCTACTTGGCCGTATTCCTTCGGCGGTGGGCTATCAGCCGACCCTGTCGACCGATATGGGCAATCTGCAGGAACGCATCACCTCGACCACCAAGGGCTCGATCACTTCGGTGCAGGCGATTTACGTGCCCGCCGACGATTTGACCGACCCCGCGCCTGCCACCTCGTTTGCGCACCTTGACGCAACGACCACGCTGAACCGCGCGATTTCCGAGCTGGGCATTTACCCCGCGGTGGACCCGCTCGATTCGACCAGCCGCGTTCTCGAGCCGCGCGTTGTGGGCCAGGAGCATTACGATACCGCGCGCCGCGTTCAGGAAACCTTGCAGAAATACAAGAGCCTGCAGGACATCATCGCCATTCTGGGGATGGACGAGCTGTCCGAAGAGGACAAGCTCACCGTGGCCCGCGCGCGCAAGATCCAGAAGTTCCTCAGCCAGCCGTTCCACGTTGCCGAGGTGTTCACCAACATCCCAGGGCAGTTCGTGCAGCTTGAAGATACGGTCGCCAGTTTCAAGGCGGTTGTCGAAGGCGAATACGATCACCTGCCTGAAAGCGCCTTCTACATGGTCGGCGGCATCAACGATGTGATTGCCAAAGCCAAGAAGATGGCTGACGAGGCGTAAGGACATAATTCCGCTCGTGCTGCGAGCGGATTAATTGAGGTCAAGCAATGGCACTGCATTTCGAACTCGTCACTCCGGCCCGTCTCGTCCGCTCCGAGGATGTGCACATGGTCGTCGTTCCCGGCTCCGAAGGCGAATTCGGTGTGCTCGAAGGCCACGCGCCTTTCATGAGCACCATTCGCGATGGCGAAGTTCAGGTGTACAAGACCGAAGGCGCTGCGCCCGAAAGCATTCTGGTCAAGGGCGGCTTTGCCGAGGTCAGCGAAAAGGGCCTCACCGTGCTCGCGGAGCACGTTGAGGCGTAAGGCCGACTGGCGGGTGTTTGCTGCCCGCCTCTGTCCTACAGCAAGAGCCGCGCGGTAATGGCCGACGCGGCTCTTTGTTATGGTGGATAGCGGCAGAAATCGGACCTGTTAAAGGGCCGCAGTTTTGCTTTTCAGGACTGTGTCCAACGTGTCCATTGTTGGAATTGTGTTCCGCGCGCTCAACCAATTTTTAACCATGATTGCGCCATGGCCTGCGCCATGAACACGGCGCAACGATAATGGCGAGCACTGCCCTGCCCCGGCCCGCTGGCAGCTCCGCACCTGCCGGATGGCGCGCCGACGCGCTCGCGATGGCGCTGCTCGCACTGCTGGTTGCAGGCATGCGCGGCATCTGGCTGGGCGATCCGGTTGCTGATTTCGACGAGCAGCTCTATTCCTTCATCGGCTGGCGCATGCAGTATGGCGAATTGCCTTTCGTCGACTGGTGGGACCGCAAACCTTTTGGATTGCTGGCCATTTTCGGGATCAGCCACGCGCTGTTCGGGCCCGGGCCGGAAGCTTTCCAGATTGTGGCGGCGGGCTTTGCGATGGCAACGGCTTGGCTGGTTTACGATCTGGCGCGCTTGCTGGCAGACCGGATGGCCGCAACGCTTGCGGCGGCGATCGCCGTGCTGCTGCTGACCGCCTACGGCAGCCATTCGGGCCAGAGCGAAGTGTTCTTCGCGCCGCTGATGCTGGGCATGGTGCGCTTGCTTGCGGTACCCGATCATCCGCATTTCGCGCGCAATGCCGCCTTCGCCATGCTGCTGGGCGGAGTAGCCTTGCAGGTCAAATACACCGTCCTGCCGCAATGCCTGTTCCTGGGGCTTTACGCCTTGTGGGTCCAGCACCGCTTCGGGGCGAGCGCCCTGCGCCTTGTCGGTCTGGCTGCACTTTTCGCGCTGCTTGGCTTCGCGCCGACGATGCTCGTCGCGCTCTTCTACGCGATGCAAGGGCACCTTGATGCCTTTGTCTTTGCCAATTTCCTGAGCTTCTTCGACCGCGTCGCCGCGCCGCAGGGCCGCTGGGCCTCGGCGCATGCGCTCGGCATCGCGCCGCTCGCAATTCTCGCGGCAGGTGGTATCTATGCCGCCTTCCGCATGCTGCGCCCCGCCAATTTCGCCTTGTGGCTGC
>DAIQNS010000155.1:2570-5867 GCA_036788315.1 Alteraurantiacibacter sp.
GATGAAGCGGACCCCGGTGACGGCTGCCTTCTTCGCCGTGTGGCTCCTGCTGATCGGCTGGGCAGGCGCTTCGCTCCTGACGGTCCTTCTGCCGGGCACGGTCTATCTCTATTACTATGCCGCGCTGGCCACTCCCTGTGCGCTGGTTGCGGTCCCCCTGTTTGCGCGCGCGGGGCCAGCGGGCGCAACTTTCGGTCTGCTGTTGGTGCTGGCGTTCTTCTCGCTGCTTGCTCTCGATGACCGGCGCGCGGAATCGCTGACACAGCGGCACGCGGCTGATGAACTCGCGCAGGTCATTGCCCCGCATGTCGATGCGCGGACGCAGTGCCTGTGGCTCTGGGACGGACCGACCGCGCTGTACCGGATGACGGGGAGCTGCGCGCCGACCCGCTTTGTCTATCCCGATCATCTCAACAACGCGCTCGAAACCCCCGCGCTCGGGATCGACCAGACCGCCGAAGTTGCCCGCATCCTTGCTACGCGCCCGCCCGCCATCGTGACCGCAAGCCGCCCCATGACGCTGCAGAACTCCGAGGCAACAGCACTGGTCGAGGCGGCTCTGGAACGCGATTATCGCCCCGCCCGAACAGTGAGCATGCACAACCGCGAGCTGACCGCGTGGCTGCGGCGCGATTGAGCCGGTTTAAAGCCAATTTTAACCACGTTCGGACAATAGCCGCACTATGACCGCCATGCCCATCATCGACACAGATGCTGCACGCGCCCTGCTTCCTGCCGGAAAGGAGCCGAGCCGCTGGCCCGAGTTCGCCATCGCCGCGATCATCGTGCTTGTCGCAGTGCTCGTCCGCGCGCCCTATCTTGGCGATCCGGCGGCGGATCATGATGAGCAGCTTTACAGCGTGATCGGTCTTGGCTGGCTCGATGGCGAGCTTCCGTATCGCGATTTGTGGGACCGCAAGCAGCCGGGTCTGTTCGCGCTGTTTGCGGCATTTCACGCCATCGGCGGGCGCTCTGTCTGGGCCTTCGAGATTGCCGGGCTGGCCTGCACCGCGCTCGCGGGCTGGCAAGTCTACCGCATCGGCCTTCGTCTCGGCACACAAGTCGGCGCCGCAATCGTTGCGGTAATTTTCTTGTTCAACATCCCGCTTTTCATCATCCATCTGGGCCAGACAGAGACTTTTCTGTTCCCCCTGCTTTTGGGCCAGTTGATGCTGGCCATTGCGGCCTTCGACACTGCGGATCGAAGGAAAGTGATTGGCCTCCTGTGCGCCCTGATGCTGGCCGGAGGCACGGCATTGCAGATCAAGCTCAGCATTGCCCCTTTCTGCCTCCTGTTCGGCGTGCTTGCCTTGATGCGCCTCAGGCAGCTCGGCTTCGCGCTCCCTTCGATTGCCGGGCTGCTTGGCTTGTTCGCCCTCATCGGCCTTGCGCCAACGCTCCTGTTCTCGGCGTATTTCTGGTATCACGGCGCATTCGAGGCATATTTTCAGGCCAATTTCGTCTCGATCTTTTTCCGCGAGACAATGCCCGGTCCCATGATTGCGCGATTTGGCACGCATATCGTTCTCGCGGCTTTCCCGTTGCTGCTACACGCTGTTCTGGCAATGGCGAGCGCGCGCAGCCATTGCAATGGGGCCGCGCGCTATGCCTATCTGCTGACCGCAGGTTTTGCGGCTATGGGGGTTATCGCGCTGCTGGGCGCAGGCTATCCCTTCGTGCATTATTTCGGGCCGGCCTTGCCTTTCGTCTGCCTCCTCGCCGTCCCGTTTTTCAGCTTCCATCCCAGCCGCACGCTGTTTGGCGCGCTTGCAGTGATTCTCGCCATGATCACGGCCTCCTTCGACGAGCAACTCGTGCGCACCCATTCTCACCGCGAAGCCATTCCCGCCCTCACTGAAATGATTGTCCAGCAATTGCCCGATGACGAGTGCCTGTTCGTTTTTGCTGGGCCAACAATCCTTTACGAGACGACGCAAAGGTGCCGCACTTCCCACCTCGTCTATCCCGATCATTTCACCAATCCGCGTGAGGTCGCCGCGCTCAGTGTCGATGTCACGGTGGAATTGCAGCGCATTCTGGACAACCGGCCCGGGGCCATAACCATGACCGACGATCTGGCCACCGAAATGTATAACCAGACGACCATCGCGATGGTCAGAGAGGTGACGCGGCGCGATTATACGCTTGTCGGAAGAGCCTTCCGTTTCCCGCGCAATGTCGAGGTCTATGTGCGCAACGATCTTGTGAAACCCGTGCGCACCCCGGTGGCAATACCAGTCACATCATTTAGCGAATTATTCACCAAGTTCCGCGAAAGAGAGCATTGGCCCCGCGCAGCATCGCTGCCCGATACGGTCGTAAGCGATTGACGAGGAAATTGGAATGAGCGCATTCGGACGCAAGAATGGAGCAGGCGCGGTGGGCCAGGGTGCCCGCCAGAGCAGCTTCGGCGTTGCCAAGCCAATGCGCGGCGGAGGGGCCGGTTCGGGCGCAGAGAATCGGCCTTCGAACGCGGTTCCCAATGGCATGGGTAGCGCTTCTCCCGGCGGCGACCAATTCCCTCCGATCCCGGCTGAAGGCGCCGAAATCGGGCTGACCATGCCCAATCCGCATGAAGACGCGATGAGCCGCCTGCAGCAGCGCGCCGATGCGGATGCGGTGAACGGCAACAGCGAAGTCGGCGGCTTTGAACAGAGCGTTCACAAGATCAAGGAACAGGTGCTTCCGCGCCTGCTCGAACGCGTCGATCCCGAGGCTGCGGCAACGCTGACCAAGGAAGAGCTGTCCGAAGAGTTCCGCCCGATCATCATGGAAGTGCTGGCCGAGCTCAAGATCACGCTCAACCGGCGCGAGCAGTTTGCGCTCGAAAAAGTGCTTATCGACGAGTTGCTCGGCTTCGGCCCGCTCGAAGAACTGCTGGGCGATCCCGATATCTCGGACATCATGGTCAACGGCCCGGACCAGACCTACATCGAAAAGAAGGGCAAGCTGCAACTCGCGCCGATCAAGTTCCGCGACGAGGGGCATCTGTTCCAGATCGCTCAGCGCATCGTGAACCAGGTCGGCCGCCGCGTCGACCAGACCACACCGCTAGCCGATGCGCGCCTCAAGGATGGCTCGCGCGTCAACGTGATCGTGCCGCCGCTGTCCTTGCGCGGTACCGCCATCTCGATTCGTAAGTTTTCCGAAAAGCCCGTCACGCTCGACATGCTCAAGAACTGGCAGTCGATGAACGACAAGATGTGCACCGCGCTGAAAATCGCGGGCGCCTGCCGGATGAATGTGGTGATTTCGGGCGGTACGGGTTCGGGCAAGACCACCATGCTCAACGCGCTG
>DAIQNS010000156.1:0-3633 GCA_036788315.1 Alteraurantiacibacter sp.
CTGGCGCGAAACACGTCGGCAATGCGCAAGGCTTCCACCCGCTTGTCGCCCGTCCCCGCCACTTTGATGAGCGCGAGTTCGCGTTCGACATGGGGCCCCTCGTCAGTGAGATCGGTGACCTTGTGCACGGGCACGAGGCGATCGAGCTGCGCCATGATCTGGTCGATCACGCGCGGCGGGCCGTTGGTGACGATGGTGATCCGGCTGGTGGCATGATCTTCGGAAATATCGGCCACCGTCAGGCTGTCGATATTGTATCCGCGCGCGGTGAACAGGCCGGCTATCTTGGCAAGGATCCCCGCCTCGTTGTCGACGATAATGGTGAGCACGTGACGCTCTGCTTCGCGATGGTGGATTTTCATCAGACCAGTGCCTTTGCTTCATCTGCCATCGTGCCTGCGTGGCTATCGCCGTAAAGCAACATATCGGTGTGCGCCGCGCCCGAGGGGATCATCGGGAAGCAATTGGCATCCTTGGACACCATGCAATCGACCATCACCGGGCCATCATGCGCCAGCATCGCTGCGATCCCGGCATCGAGTTCGCTCTCGTTATGGATGCGAATGCCCTTCCAGCCATAGGCCTCTGCCAGCGCGACGAAATCGGGCAGGCTGTCGGAGTAGCTGTTGGAATAGCGGCTCTCGTAGGTAAGTTCCTGCCACTGGCGGACCATGCCCATGTATTCGTTGTTGAGGATGAACACCTTGACCGGCAGGCGATACTGGCTCGCCGTGCCCAGTTCCTGGATGTTCATCTGAATCGAGGCTTCGCCCGCAATGTCGATCACGAGGCTGTCAGGATTGCCAAGCTGCGCACCGATGGCGGCAGGCAGACCATAGCCCATCGTACCAAGCCCACCACTGGTGAGCCATTTGTTCGGGCCGAAAAAGCCGAAATATTGCGCGGCCCACATCTGGTGCTGGCCGACTTCGGTTGTGATGATCGGATCGCGGTCCCGCGTGAGCGCGAACAGGCGTTCGACTGCGTGCTGCGGCATGATCGTTTCGGCCTGAGCGGGGTAGGCGAGGCTGTCGCGCGCACGCCATCCGGCTATGCGGCTCTGCCATTCGGTCAGATCGTTCGCCTTGCGGTCGCCCCAGGCCTGCAGCAATTGCTCGAGGACCGTCGCGCAATCGCCAACAATCCCCAGATCGACCGGGATCACCTTGTTGATGCTGGCACGATCGATGTCGATGTGAATCTTGCGCGAATGGGGCGAGAACGCATCGAGCTTGCCGGTCACCCGGTCATCGAAGCGCGCGCCGATGTTCACCATCACATCGCACTGGTTCATCGCCATATTGGCTTCAAAGGTGCCGTGCATGCCGAGCATGCCGAGCCAGTCGGGATGATCTGCCGGAAAAGCGCCAAGCCCCATGAGCGTCGAAGTGGTCGGCGCGCCTATCAGGCGCTGAAATTCGCGCAAGAGCGCGGTCGCCCGGGGACCGGAATTGATGATCCCACCGCCTGTGTAGAAGACCGGGCGTTCTGCCGCGGCAATCATTTCGATGGCTTGGGCAATTTCCTCGGCTGCGGCGACGGTGCGCGGATGGTAGCGCTTGGCGCGTTGCGGCGCACCATCTGCCAACATTGCTGTCGCAACTTGCACATTCTTGGGAATATCGACGACAACAGGGCCGGGTCGGCCGGTGGTCGCGATCTCGAAAGCCTCGTCCAGCGTCGCTGCAAGCGATTCCGGATCCTTGACCAGATAATTGTGCTTGGTGCAGTGGCGCGTGAGGCCGACGGTATCGGCTTCCTGGAAAGCATCGGTCCCGATGAGATTGGTAGCGACCTGCCCAGTGATCACGACGAGCGGGATCGAATCCATATAGGCATCGGCAATGCCAGTGATGGCATTGGTCGCGCCCGGACCGGAAGTTACCAGCACCACGCCCGGCTTGCCCGTTGCGCGAGCGTAGCCTTCGGCGGCATGCGCCGCGCCTGCTTCGTGCCGGACGAGAATATGGCGAACACGATCATCAGCAAAGAGTTCGTCGTAAATCGGCAGGACCGCTCCGCCGGGATAGCCGAAAACGAATTCGACGCCCTGACGAACCAATGTCTCAACCAATATCGCAGCACCGCTGCGTTCCTGGGCCACCTTGTGCCTCCTTCAACAATGCGCCCGGCATGATCACTCACGCCGGGCTACTCGGTTACCAAATTCGAGAGCGCGCTAAGGGAAATGGAATTTCATGTCAACCCCTACTTTCGTAATAATGTAACAAAAATTCTCCTAATATCGACATTTTCGGGAAGTTCGCGCGGCCAATTGCCCGAATACTGGTTCCTGAGCCAGGTATATTGCCGCTTGGCGTAATTACGTGTCGCCTGCTGGCCGCTCGTGATGGCTTCCTCACGCGTCATCTCACCGCGCAGCCATGCGGAAACTTCGGGCACGCCGATGGCGCGCATGACGGGCAAATCAGGCGCAAGATTGCGCGCCAGCAAGGCCGCAACTTCTTCTGCCGCCCCATTGTCCAGCATGGCTTCGAAACGCGCATCACAGCGCGCATAAAGGGTTTCGCGATCAGGCAGTAGGACCAGCGGCACAAGCCCTATATCCGCGCCAATCCCGCCAGTGCGATGCTCCTGCCACTGCGCCAGCGTGCGTCCTGTGGACCGTACGACTTCGAGCGCGCGGGCAATGCGCTGGCTATCGGCAGGTTTGAGCACGGCGGCGCGCGGCGGGTCTTCGGCCTGCAAGGCAGAATAAGCCTCAGCAGTATCGAGCGCACGCACCGCCTCGCGAATGTCAGGATCGATCGCGGGCATCGGCGCAATGCCATCTAGCAGCGTCTGCACATAAAGGCCTGTCCCGCCCACGAGGATCGGCACGGCGCCTGCTGCATGCGCCTGACCGATGCAGGCCTTGGCGGCATTGGCCCAATCCACTGCGGAGCAGGGCTGCGCCCCGTCCCACGAGCCGAACAGATAATGCGGCACGCCCTCCATCTCGGTGGGTGTTGGCCGCGCGCTGAGGATTTGCAGATCGGCATAAACCTGCGCGCTATCGGCATTGATGATCCACGCGCGCTTGCCCGCTTCGGCGAGCGCCAATGCCAGCCTGAGCGCGAGATCGCTCTTGCCGCTGGCCGTCGGCCCTGCAATGAGCGCGACCGGATTTTCAGGAGATTTACCTTTGGTCATCGCGCGGCTGATAGCAGACCCCGGCACGGTATATAACTCACGCAAAGCAATTGATGCGGCTTTGCGGCAGACCGGGTTTGGCGATAGCGCGCAATGGCGCTCGCTTGAGCATTGTACCGAACTTTCTGCCGAGGGCGACAGCGCCGCGGTCATGCGAGAGACGATCGAGCGCCATTTTTCGCAGAGTGACACCATCATCACGGAGGCGCCTTTCGCAATCCCGCACCTGTTCGTCTCGGATATGGATTCCACAATGATCGGTCAGGAATGCATTGACGAACTGGCCGACTTTGCCGGGCTCAAGGAAAAGGTCGCCGCCATTACCGAGCGCGCCATGCAAGGCGAACTCGATTTCGAGAGCGCGCTGCGCGAACGCGTGCGATTGCTGGCAGAGCTTGACGAAAGCGCGATTGACCAGTGCCTCGCCGAACGCATCCTCCCCACACAGGGCGCGCGCACTTTGGTCGAAACCCTGAAACG
>DAIQNS010000156.1:3643-5459 GCA_036788315.1 Alteraurantiacibacter sp.
CTGCCGCACAGTGCTGGTGACGGGCGGCTTCCATCATTTTGCCGATGTGGTGGCCGCACAACTTGGCTTCGAGCGCGTCGTGGGCAACAGGCTGGAAGTCGCAGGCGGCAAGCTGACCGGAGGGCTCATTGGCCCAATCACCGATAGTGCGACCAAGAAAGCGGTGTTGCAGGAAGAAATCGCCGCGCTCGGCGACAACGCCGTCAGCATGGCAGCGGGAGACGGGGCGAACGATATCCCGATGCTCGAGGCGGCAAGTTACGGGATCGCCTACCGCGCCAAGCCCAAGGCGCGCGCGGCGGCCAATGGCTGGATTGACCAAGACGATCTGACAAGTCTGCTCAAGCTGCTCGGTATTCCCGAGAGCGAATGGGTGAACTAGAGCCAGCTCGCAATCTGGCTCAGCGGTTTCTTGATCGTTGCATGTTGGGGAACGCTCGCGTCTTGTGCCGGGTGGCCCGTGACCACAATCATAACCGGCTTTTCCCATTCGGGCCTGCGGCAGATCTCGCGCAGGAAACCCATGGGCGAGGGCGTGTGGGTCAGTGTTGCCAGCCCTGCCTCATGCAAGGTAGCAATCAGCAATCCGCAAGCAATGCCGACGCTTTCGCTGACATAGTAATTCTGCGTCTGGCCATCCTCGGTTATCCCGCCCTTGCGCTGCGCAAAGCACACGATCAGCCATGGCGCGATTTCGAGAAAGGGCTTCTTCTGGTCGGTGCCGATGGGATAAACCGCTTCTAGCCACTCGGCCGAAGCCTTGGGCAATTCTCCATCCGCGCCATAGAACCGCCGCTCTTCGGCTTCGGCAGCTTCGCGAATAGCGCGTTTTACACCCGGCGAAGACACGGCGGCAAAGTGCCATGGCTGGTGATTGGCGCCATTGGGCGCGGTTCCTGCAGCGGCGATGGCGTATTCAACTACTTCACGCGGCACCGCCGTAGGCGCAAAATCGCGACACGAGCGGCGCGTTTTCAGCCGCTCGCAAGCCGCACGGGCCAGGGCAATGCGCTCCTGATCGCTGTAGGCGGGCAGGGCGGGGTAGGGCGCGCGAGACTGGTTCATTGTGAAACCATCTCTAGCGAGCCAGTCCTGACTTGTCGAAGCCTAGCTTTCCATCCATTCGCGGAAGAAGCTCTCATGCGCTCCGCGCAGATCATCGACCTTCGCGCCCAGCAAACTGTCGCCGCCCACGCGCCCGATGCGTCGCAGCCCGACTTGTGCCGTCTCGGCATTGCGCGTGCCCTTGGCCATTTGCGCATTGAGCGCGTCTGTATCGGGCACGGCAATGACGTACCGCCCCTGATCCTCACCGAACCACCACTGCGCCGCAGTATAGTCAGCATTGGCTTCCACCGCCGCGCCAATTCTGCCCGCCAGCGCCATTTCAGCCAGCGCCACCGCCAGGCCGCCATCGGAAAGATCATGCACCGCGTTCACCAGCCCGGCCTCGATCAGCTCGCGCACCATTTCGCCGGCATTGCGTTCAAGCATCACATCGACCGGCGGCGCGCGGCCATCGTCGATATCGTGGATTTCCTTGAGCCAGAGCGATTTGCCCAGATGCGAGCGGGTGGGGTCAGGCTTCGCCCAGCTTTCCGGGCCGACCAGATAGAGCACATCGCCTTCGTTCTTGAAGCCCATCGTCATCATCTTGGCATAATCCTCGATGATGCCGACCCCGCCGATGGCAGGCGTGGGCAGGATGGCCGAGCCGCCGCCTGTCGCCTTGCTCTCGTTATAGAGGCTGACATTGCCGCTCACGATCGGGAAATCGAGCGCGAGGCACGCACGGCCCATGCCTTCGAGCGCATGG
>DAIQNS010000156.1:5469-5808 GCA_036788315.1 Alteraurantiacibacter sp.
AACTGACTCATGATCTCGGGTCGCTGCGGATTGCCGAAATTGAGACAATTGGTGACCGCAAGCGGCCGCGCGCCCACCGCGCACAGATTGCGATAAGCCTCGCAAATCGCCTGCTTGCCGCCTTCATAGGGATCGGCAAAGACATAGCGCGGCGTGCAATCAGTGGTGATCGCAAGCGCCTTCCTGGTGCCGTGCACGCGCACAACGCCGGCATCGCCGCCAGTCTGCAAGGTATCGCCGCCCACTTGCGAATCGTACTGCTCGGCAATCCAGCGGCGCGAGGCGAGCGCGGGGCTCGCCATCAGCTTGAGCAGATCCGCGCCGACCTCATGGCTTTCG
>DAIQNS010000157.1:0-5791 GCA_036788315.1 Alteraurantiacibacter sp.
AGCGTGCGGGCGATTGCCACGCGCTGTTTCTCGCCGCCCGACAATTTGAGGCCGCGCTCTCCCACTTCGGTGGCAAAGCCTTGCGGGAGGCTTTCGATAAAAGGCAGGATCGCGGCGTCGGCGGCCGCGCGGCGGATCGCTTCCTCGTCCGGATCGCCGCGGCCATAGGCGATATTGTACCGGATCGTATCGTTGAACAGCACGGTGTCTTGCGGAACGATGCCGATCACCGCGCGCAAGCTCGCCTGTGTGACTTTGCTGATATCCTGCCCGTCGATCATGATGCGCCCTGACCACGGATCATAGAAGCGGAACAGTAGCCGCGCGATGGTCGATTTGCCCGCGCCCGAAGGCCCGACCAGCGCGATGGTCTGCCCTGCGGGTGCCTCGAAGCTGAGGCCGTGGAGGATCTGCCGGTCGGCGTCATAGCCAAAGGCGACATTATCGAACACGATGCCCGGCCGCCCGACAAGCAAAGCGGGCGCGCCCGGCGCATCGCGCACCTCGACCGAAGTATCGATCAGATGGAACATGTCGGCCATGTCGATCAGCCCCTGCCGGATCGTGCGGTAGACCCAGCCCAGAAGATCGAGCGGGCGGAACAGCTGCAACAGATAGGTGTTCACGAGCACCAGATCGCCCACCGACAAGCGCCCCTGGCTCCAGCCCCACACCGTCCACGCCATCGCGCCTGCCATCATCAGATTGAGAATGAGTGCCTGCACGATATTGAGCAGGCCGAGCGAATCTTCCGATCTGGTGGCCGCATCGGCATAGGCGCTCGCAGAGCTCGCATACCGCTGCCGCTCGCGCTCCTCGGCGCCGAAATATTTGACCGTTTCGTAATTCAATAGGCTGTCGACCGCGCGCGACATCGCCTGTCCGTCGAGATCGTTCATGTCCTTGCGCAGCTTGGTGCGCCAGTCGGTGATGACCTGTGTGGTCCAGATGAACAGCACGATCGTGGCAAGGCTTGCTGCCACCAGCTCCCAGCCGAACAGAGTGTAAAAAATCACCGAGACCACTGCCAGCTCGATGAAGGTCGGCGCAATGTTGAACAGCAGGAAATAGAGCATCATGTTGATCGATTTCGTGCCGCGTTCGATCACGCGGGTGAGCTCGCCGGTACGCCTTGCAAGATGGAAGCGCAGCGATAGCTTGTGCAATTGCTCGAAGACATCGACCGTGAGCGTCTGCACCGATTGCTGGCCGACCCGGTTGAAGACGATGTTGCGCAGCTGATCGAACAGCACATTGCCAAAGCGCCCGGCGGCATAGGCCACCACCAGCGCCATCGCCACCCATGCCCCGCTCTCAAGGGCGCTGCCCTCGCTCATGATGTCGACTGCACGCGCGTAGGCGAACGGCAGGGAGAGGACGATGGCTTTGGAAATGAGCACCAGAATGCCTGCAAGCACAATCCGCCGCTTGAGATCGGGGCGACCGGCTGGCCACAGATAGGGCAGGAATCGGCGCATGGTTGCCCAGTCGGCGGCTTCGCCGGTCTGTCGTCTGGTTGGTGCGGCAAAGTCCCTCATCGCGGCCCCAAGTGGGGGCTGGCGTGGATTCGCGCAAGCTAAGCCTAATTCGCCGCGCTTTACATGGCCGCGCTGCGTTCCAGTCCCGCGGCTGCGAAAGCATCGGCAAGGACGCGGTCATGGACGAGGCCCGCGCCATGCGCGCCGTCGTCCATATGCCAGCGTTTCTCCTTCCAGCTGGTGGTGATGGCGCGCATGTGGCGATAGTGCCAGGCTTCGTCCACCACCCGGTTGGCCTTTGCGCCAAACAGATTATGCACCGACCAGCTGTAGCTGCGCTTGTCGCCCCGGCCGGGAACGAGGCACCATTTCGGCGGGCAATCCAGCGCCTCGCCGTACTCGTAATGCGCAAAGTCGGCGTGGCGGCAGGTCTCGCGGTCTGCGCCGCCGGGAGCATAAGTGGTGATCCATCGGCCGGGGAACTTGAGGAAGCCCGCTCTGCTCGCTTCGGTCGCGGCGAAGATTGAGCCGCCGCTGGTGCCCAGAACCAGCTCGTCGACATCGACATTGAGCACGCTTCTGGCCTTGGTGAGAAAGCGGAAGCGCGCGTGTTGCAGCGAGCCGGTCTGGCAAAAATCGCTGTCCCAGGGCGCTTCCACGCCATCGACTGCGCCTGCCATTCCGCCTTGCGGGCCGTAAGGAAAGGGCCAGGAGACGGCGAGGGCAGGCATGCCGTTCGCCGCTTCGTCCAGCGTCGCCTGCAAGGCCTCCATGGAATAAGCGCTCGAGGCATTGTCATAAACCAGAAAGCCGTCTGCGCCGTGGATTCGCCGGTAGAAGCGCACCCAGTCGGCGATCCAGCGCAGATCGTTGTTCTGAGAAAGCGTGGTGACGACGCGCCGCCCGGCGAACTGCGGGGCCATATCGGGCTGAACCGCAACATCGAAGCGCCCCAGTGCACAATCAATGCTGAAATGGTCCGTATCACTATTGAGCCAGAGTTCGCCACGCTTCCTTTCACCGTAATGGCGCGCGGCAAAGCGAGGAAAGCCCAAGCGCCCCTTGAACGGCTTGGCTGCTTTCAGATGTTCGAGCAAATTGAAATAGGGCGGACCTTGGAAGACCACATGGCGGCCGCTGCGATAGACATCGTAGAACAGCGTGTCCCCATCGTATCGCACGGCATAATCGGGACCCTGCATGGCGGGCGGGCGGGGCGAATCGCGTCTGATCCCGCTACCGGGAGCAATCCTGCAGGAGGACAGCGCAATCATGGCAGCCTGCCGGGCATACAGGGGTCTGGAGGCTGGATGAGAGAACCCAGGCGCGGCGAAAAAGGGCGCACCATCGGGCTGGCAGTGCGGCGCAGATCGTCCATCGCGGGATGGCGCAGCGCGACCATTGCGGCAAGCCAGCACAGCGCACCAGCCCCTGTTGCCATAGATAGCGCCACAAGGCCGATCTCGCGCGGGCCAGCCCAAACCAAGTAGGTCAGCGCCAGCGGCGAAATCGCGGCCAGCGTCGCGCAAAGGCTCTTGGCATGTCCGACAAGGAAGCCGCGCATCTCGAAGCCGACCAGCCGTTGCATGAAGCCCAGATACAGCGCGAAGAAGGCGACGCCGTAAACCAGCCGCGATGCCGCAGCGCCCCACACACCTGCAAGCAGCGAGCCGGCAATCAACAAGCCGATGGAAATCACCGTCTCTGCCAGATTGCGCACCAGCAGTGATCTGATTCGACCAAGGAGAATCGGCAATTCGCTCACCAGCGGCAAGCCGATCATTAGCGCCGCGTTGATCGCCACCATCGTCAAAAGCGGCGCAACGCCTGCCCAGAGTTCGCCATAGAGCAGCAGGACAATCGGCTCGGCAGCAAGCGCAAGACCCGCCATTCCCGGCCAAACGATCGCTGAGTAGCCCGCGCACACGCGCAGGTAAGCTGGGCCGAGCGGCTTGCCCTCGTCGCGGATGCGGGCAAAGGCAGGGTAGAATACCCCGCCAATCGCTCCGGCAATCAGCATGCGGAACTGCTCGGCAAGGCTGGTCGCGCGGCTGAACAGACCGGTCGCGGTAAGGCTCAGCAGCTTGCCCACGATCATGTCCGGGCTGCGCGATCCAAGCGCGCCAGTGATGTAAAGCGCGCTGGTCCAGCTGCCGAAACTGAGGATCGGTTTGAGCCCGTCGAGCCGCAGCGGAATGAAGCGCGCGGGCTTGAGCGCCTGCGCAAGCAATCCCTTGGCAAGGCCCGTTGCCAGCACCGCCCAAGCGAGCGCAAAGGAGGAATAGCCCTGCCAGGCGAGGAACAGCGCGACCGCTGCATGTACGCTCGAAGAGCCGACATGCACCGCGAAATGGCCGGAAAAGCGCATCTCGCGCGCCATCAGGGCGAGGGGGACAATCGACATCGGCAGGAAAAGATAGCTGCCCGCAATGATCAGCAGCAGCGGCGCGAGCTGCGGCAGATCATAGAGCGCGGCCAGCGGGTAGGCCAGTCCGGCAATCAGCGCAGTGACGATCAGCGAAAAGATCACCGCCACCGAGCTTGACCTGTGGACTTCCTCGGGGGTCAGTTCGGGCAGGCCCGAGATATAGCGCGAAAGACCGAAATCCTGCAGCACGGCGACAAGCATCGCGGCAGCGAGCGCGATCGAGAACAGCCCCACCTCGTCGGGCGCGAGGAAGAATCGCGAAATGATCACCGAGGTCGCAAACTGGATCACGAAGCCGCCATACTGGCTTGCCATCGACCACACCGCCGCCGCGCGCACGCTCATGATCGCAGGCTCGCGCACGGGGGGCGGAGGCGTGGGTGGAAGTGAAGTGCCTTCAGTCATGGTTGCGCCCTGCGGGCAGCCTAACTCGTTGCCAGCGCGGCAGACAGGCGCAAGGCGCGCGCGGGCTCGCCATATTTGAGCAAGCGACCCGCGGTGCGCCAAAGGCCCTTGCGCTCGCCGCCATCGCGAATGTGCTGGAGGATGATGTCAAAGCCCTGATCACGCAGGCCCGTGGGCGAATGAAGAATGCCGCGCGTCACATGCGCGCGCACTTCGCGGGCCACGCCTTCGCGGCCGAACAGCGCATCGAGTTCGGCAACGGGCGGAAGTTCGGCCAGCTGCGCGGTCGGGTCCGCGCGCCCCGCATCGCGCACCCGCCAGGCTTCATAGGCCACCGCGGCGCCGATCTGCTGCTGCGTCGCATGGCGCTTGGAAACTTGCTCGGGATAATGGCGATAGCGAATGAGGCGCTCGGGGATGTTCGCCATCTTCGTGATCGAGGACAGGCGCAGCCACAGATCGTGGTCCTCGCAATGCTTGAAAGCCGCATGATAGCCGCCCGCCTGCCGCACCACATCGCCGCGGTACATCACCACCGGATGGCACAATAGCGGGCCGCCATGGCGGATATTGTGGAGGAACTCCTCATGCGTGAGAGGATGATCGGGCGCATCGACCGGCCAGGGTCGCCCATTCTCGTCAATATCCTCGCTCCAGCTGCCAACAATCCCATGATCCGGATTGGCCTCGAGGAACGCCATCTGCTGCGCAAAGCGGTCGGGGTGGGAAATGTCGTCGGCGTCCATGCGCGCGATGATCGGTGCGCGCGCTTCGCCCAGTAACTGGTTGAGGCTGACGATCAGGCCGCGATTTTCGCGAAGGATCGGACGAATGCGATTGTCCCGTTCAGCAAAGCGGCGAATGATCGCCGCGCTCGCGTCGCTGGATCCATCGTCGATGATCAGGAACTCGAATTCGGGGAAGGATTGCGCCAGCACACTCTCGATCGCAGCCACCAGGAAGCGCTCGCCATTATAGACGCTCATCGCCACGCTCAGCGAGGGACGGGATGTGATTTCACTCATATGCACTATGGTCAAAGTCCTGCGAGGCGCGCTTGATACATGTTTAGTCCCTTAACCATGGGGACGTAAAGAATACCTCAATTCAGGCTGCATGCGCGGCGTTTGTCGGGGGCGCTGGAACCTCCGCAAAGCTGCATGTGGTGCTGGAAAGCAGGAGCGCCCCTTGGTGAAAAGTGGCGCGGCACAGCGGAGTGGTTGCCCTGTCGGCAATGGCAATCAACGCTCGGGATGTCAGCTGCAATCCCTGCAAACGACGCAAATCCCGTCGAAATCATTTTTTTGAAATAAAATTGCAAAAAGCCGTTGACCCGACTCAAAGCCCCACATATATGGCCTCTCACCGACGGGGCGCAGACGGTTTCAAACTGTTTCAGCCCGGTTGGTCGCCAACACAATAGGACAGCCGGTCCCCCGGTGTAAATCGGGGATACCTTCGCTGTCCGCTAATTTTGTTG
>DAIQNS010000158.1:0-5740 GCA_036788315.1 Alteraurantiacibacter sp.
TCGCCCGCGAGGTAGCCTGCAAAAACGCGCTCATTGCTCGACTCGCGGTCGAGATCGCGGACCTGCTGCTGCTGCGCGGCGGCGGGCAGGCTGAAGGCGGCGGCAAGGAAGCTCGTGGCGGTCAGGCGAGCGAGGATGTGGCGCAAGAATTGTCTCCCGTGGATCGTATTGCGGCGAAAGCAGCACGTCCGTTCGGCTGTGTCAAAGCCCCATTGCGGAAGGGGCTGTCGGCGTACCGAAAAGGCCTTTGGTTTCAATGCGGCCATTCTTCCGCGAGCAGGCCCCACAGCCAGGTGTCGCACCATCCCAGATGCGTCCTGATCGCCTCGCGCAGATGCGCCTCGCGGGTGAAACCAAGCCGGACCAGCAGCGCATTGGACGCACGGTTGCGCGGATCGACATCGGCAAAGATGCGGTGGACATTCTCGCGGCGGAACAGATGGGTGATGAGCGCGGTGAGGCATTCGCGCGCAATTCCCTGCCCTTGCTGGCGCGGGGGCAGGATATAGCCGATCTCCGACACCTCCTTGCCCTCTTGGCTGGCATACATGCGGAACACCGGCGCGCCGCCCGCCAGCGGCTCGGCAATCCAGGTGCGCCCGCCCCAGCTTGTCCCGAACAGATAGTCGCGAAACTCAAGCTTGTCGGTAAACGCGCCGCGGCCCCAGTAGCGCATGGTTTCAGGGTCGCTGAAAGCTTCCCACATGGCTTCCTCGTCGCCTTCGCGCAGGCTCCGGCAGCGAAACCGCGCGGTCAGCAGTTCGGGGACTTCAAGCCCCGCCATTGCCTGTCAGATAAGCGACCAGCGCGCGCACTTTCTTCTGCCGCCACTGCGGGCGCGGCGCGACCAGCCAATAGGCGCGCCGGCATTCGCGCGGCGGGCCGATCGCTTCGAGGCGGCCATCGGCGAGCGCTTCCTCGGCAAGCTGCAGGGGCAGCGCGCTGCGCCCCATGCCTGCCAGCGCCGAAGCCAGCGCCTGCCCGGCATGGCCAACTTGCAGCGTGCTCGTCTCGCCCTCGGGCGCTTCCTTGCCCGGCCACGCAATCCAGCCCAGGCCCCCGCGCGCAATCGCATCCGGCGCGGCCACGGTCACTTCAAGGCCCGGTGCAAGCTGCACGCCTTCCAGATCGCCCGGCCCTTCGGCATGGCGCACCGCCAGATCGAGATTGGCCTCGGTGAAATCGGCATTGCCATCGGCATCGAGCTGGAAGCGCGCGTCCGGATTTGCCGCCGCAAAGCCCGCCAGCCGCGAGGCGAGCCACTGGGCATAGAATTCGCGCGGGACCGCCAGCGCGTATTTGGACGAGCTTTGCCCCGCCTGGATCGCCTGCACGCTTTCCTCGAAGCGCAAAAACCCCTCGCGCAGCGGATCGAGCCCGGCGACCGCCTCATCGGTCAGTTCCAACCCCTTCGAGGTGCGGCGAAACAGGACCACGCCCAGCACATCCTCGAGCGCGCGGATCTGCTGACCCACGGCGGCAGGCGTGACCGCAAGTTCGTCGGCAGCGCGGGTGAAGCTCAGATGCCGGGCAGCGGCATCGAAGACACGCAGGGCGTTCAAAGGCAGATGAGTGCGTTTCATGGCTGGCTGTGCGCTCTATTGGCGAAGCGCGCCGGGGGCAAGTATTGCCGGAACCTAGCCGCGCGCGGCTTCGGGCGCGGCCAGCGGGAAATAGGGAATGGCAACTTCGAACAGCGTCCCGTCCTGATGCGCGAAAGTGTAATACCCCTCCATCGCGCCATGCCGCGTCGTCAATTCGCAGCCCGAAACATAGTCGTGCGTCTGGCCGGGCGCGAGAAATGGGGTTTCACCCACCACGCCTTCGCCATCGACGATATTGATCATGCCGCGCGAATCGGAAATGCGCCAGTGCCGGTTGCGCAATTGCACCACTTCATCGCGGCCGTTCTCAAGCCGGATGTGATACACCCAGAACCACCGCCCCGCGTCGACACGCGACTGTTCGGCCATGAAATTGACGGCCACGCGCACGGTCACGCCTGCGGTGATCGCGACATGCTGAAACAGGGAGTTCATGGTCTTGCTGTTCATGATGGAACCAAACCTAGCGGGTTTGCGCCGCGCGGCAAGAGGCCTTTGGTCTGTTTGCGGTCAAAGCCCTGCGCGGCCCAGCGCCTGATCGAGATCTTCGATCAGATCCTCGGGGTCTTCCAGCCCGACATTGATGCGCAGCATGCCCTCGCCCACGCCCATCTGCGCGCGCGCCTCTTCGCCCATATTGGCATGGGTGGAGCTGGCCGGATGGCACATCAGGCTCTTGGCATCGCCGATATTGTTGGAAATATCGATCAGTTCGAGCGCGTCGAGCAGAGCAAAGGCCTGCTCGCGCCCGCCGGGCACATCGAAGGCGAAAATCGCGCCGAAAGCATCCATCTGTGCCGCGGCGAGCGCGTGCTGCGGATGGCTCGAAAGGCCGGGGTGCAGCATGCGCGCGACACGGCTTTCGATCGCGCGCGCCACCGCGAGCGAGTTCTCGCTTTGCCGGTGCGCGCGCAGATCGAGCGTTTCGAGGCCCTTGAGCACCACCCAGGCGTTAAAGGGCGCGAGGTTGGGGCCGGTGTTGCGCTGGAACGGGAGCAGCATCTCGGTCATGAATTCCTCGCTTGCGCACACTGCGCCTGCAAGCACGCGGCCTTGCCCGTCCATCAGCTTGGTCGCGGAATAGGCGACCACATCGGCGCCGAATTCCATCGGCCGCTGCAAGGCGGCAGTGGCAAAGGCATTGTCGACCACGCTGATGATCCCGTGCGCCTTCGCCAGCGCGCACACTGCTGCGAGATCGACAATGTCCATCGTCGGATTGGCGGGCGTCTCGAAGAAAAAGACCTTGGTTTCGGGCCGGATCGCTTCTTCCCATGCGGCAAGCTCGCGCGCATCGACGATTGTCGTGGCAATACCCCATTTGGGCAGCAGATTATCGACCAGCCAGCGGCACGAGCCGAAGGCCGCGCGCGCCGCCACCACATGATCGCCCGTCTTGAGCTGGCACAGCAGCGCGGTGGTCATGGCCGCCATCCCGCTCGCCTGCGCGCGGCACGCTTCTGCGCCCTCGAGCATGGCAATGCGTTCCTCGAGCATGGCCACGGTCGGGTTCTGCAGCCGGGAATAGGTCATCCCCTCGGCCTCGCCGGCGAAGCGCGCGGCGACGGTCGCCGCATCGTCATAGGTATAGCCCGAGGTGAGGAACAAGGCCTCGCTCGTCTCGCCATGTTCGGAGCGCCAGGTGCCCGCGCGCACGGCACGCGTGGCCGGACGCCAATTGGCGGTTTTCGAACGGTCTGTGCCAGTTGTCTTTTTCATTGCGCGACGGCGTTTAGGGCCAAGCTGCACTTTTGCCAATTGCCCTTGGCAGATGTGCCCATTATCGCCGCCTCATGATCACTGCTCCGGTCCATTCCCGCGATCCCTTCGGCTGGACCTGCGCGGCGGCGCTGGCCTTTGCGCTTCTGGCGCTGGTGCGCATCGGCATTCCCTCGCAGCCCTACTTCGACGAGGTGCATTATCTGCCCGCGGTGCGCGCGCTGATGGACTTTGGCACGGCGCAAAATCTTGAGCATCCCCCGCTCGGCAAACAGATCATGGCGCTGGGCCTCTGGCTGTTTGGCGACCGCCCCTTCGGCTGGCGCGCGATGAGCGTCATCTTCGGCTCGCTGGCGCTGTTCGCGATGATGCGCGCGGCGTGGTTTGCCAGCGATAGCCGCATGGCAAGCCTGCTGACGGGCCTGTTTGCGGGGACCAATTTCCTGCTCTTCGTTCACGCGCGCATTGCAATGCTCGATATCTTCATGCTCGCTTTCGTGATGATCGCCCTGTGGATGTGCGCAGCAGCGTGCCGCGAGCCCGAGAAAGCGCGCCTGCGGCTGATACTGGCAGGCGCGGCGCTGGGCGCGGCGATGGCGGCGAAATGGAACGCGGTGCCGCTTGCTGTGCTGCCGGGTCTGGCCTTTTTCGCCGCGCGGCTGACGGCGGGCCGACGGCGGCTGCTGTTCTCGCGGCGCGGGGCGCCGGTGCCGGGGATCAGCCTTTTCGAGGCATTCCTCTGGCTGGGCGTGCTGCCGCTCGCGGTGTATGCATCAAGCTTCTGGCCGTTCCTGTTTTACGATCATGTCTCGGGCAATCCCTCGGGCCTGATCGCGCTCCACCGCCAGATGCTCGATCTGCAAACGCAGGTGCTCAATCCGCATCCCTATGCCAGCGTCTGGTGGCAATGGGTCGGAAACTTGCGCGCGATCTGGTATCTGTACGAGGATATCGACGGGGCGCAGCGCGCGGTGATGCTGATCGGCAATCCGGTAACGATGCTCGCGGGGCTGGCGGCGCTGGCGTGGTGCGCATGGGCGGCGATGGTGGAGCGGCGGCGCGACGCATTGGCGGCGTTTGTGCTCTACCTTGTGAGCCTGGCGTTCTGGATCGTGGCTCCCAAGCCGGTGCAGTTCTACTTCCATTATCTGCTGCCGGGATGCTTCCTGAGCTATGCGTTGGCGCTGGGCGTCGAGCGATTGTGGCGGGGCGGGGAGCGGCTTGTCCCTGCCGCGCTGGTGATCGGCGCTGCCGGGTGCTTTGCCTATTGGTTCCCTGCACTCAGCGCCGCCCCGCTCGAAGGGCCGCAGAGCTTCCTTGAATGGACGTGGTTCGAAAGCTGGCGTTAGGCCGCGCGCACGCAATAAGCCCCGCAGCTTGCAACAAGCCACGGGGCATTTTTGGCGTTAAAGGAAGGCTACGCTTAGGCGACCGAGCGTGTGCCGCTCTTGGGTCCGACGAAATACCAGGCGATCACGCCAATAACCGGCAGGATGATCACGCCAATAGTCCAGAGGATCTTCGACAGTGCAGAAGCATTGCTTCCCAGGATGTTGACGATTGCCCAGACTGCGAGGGCAAGAACGATAATTCCAAGAATGAATTCCATGATGAGCTCCTGATCAATTCGGCATCGGGTTCCAGTTCCGCAAAATCGCGGTGGCTTCAGATGCGCGTGTATCATCAGTTAACGTGCCGGATCACTCTTTGGTTCCTAATCAGAACTATGGCCCTGGCATCAAGCGCGATCAGCGGCGGAAGCGGCCCCAGACGAACTTGCTCGACAGCGCATAGTTCCACACCGATGCGATCGCGATGCCGACAATCGCGGCGACCCACCAGGCGATGCCCTGATCGTTGAGCACGGTTGCCACCGCGACATTGGCGAACGCGCCGACCGAGCAGGTCAGGCAGAACTTCAGCCAGCCCCAGAACAGTCCGTCCGCGCCGTCCAGCTTCTTGTCGCGGTAGGTGAGGAGATTGTTGAGCCAGAAGTTGAACGTCATCGCCACCATGGTGGCAATCGCCTGCCCGAGCGAGAAGGAGACAAGGCCCGCAAACAGCAGCGGCCCCAAGACCGCCATGTGCACCACCACGCCCAATGCCCCCACCGTGCCGAACAGGGCAAAGCGGGTGGGAATGTAGCGGCCGAGATAGCGCTCGTAGATCCCGGCGACGAAATCGAGCGCGACCCCATGATCAAGCTTGCTCTGGCCCGCCAGACGTTCGGCAAATTTCAACGGAAATTCCTTTACCTTGAGCTGCGGGCGCGCGGTCGACAGGATGTCGAGCATGATCTTGAACCCTATCCCCGAAAGGTTGTCAGCCTGTTTACGCAGCTGCTCTGTGCGCAGCATGAAATAGCCGCTCATCGCGTCGGTCAGCTCGGTGCCTGTCAGCTTGCGTGCGAGCGCATT
>DAIQNS010000159.1:0-5698 GCA_036788315.1 Alteraurantiacibacter sp.
GGAGGGGCTCGGCAAGAAAACGGCCCAGCGCGTCTCCCAGCGCCAGATCCTCGGATCCCAGATCGCGCGCCATCGCCAGAAGTCGGGCCTGAGCCTCGCGGTATGGGACTGGCGCGCGCGGGTTCACAGTGAGGGCTTCATTCCGCGTGCCAGTCGCCGTTTTTGCCGCCGGTCTTGGAGATGAGGCGGACCTGTTCGATCACCATCCCTTTCTCCAGCGCCTTGGCCATGTCATAAATTGTCAGGAGCGCAATCGAAGCTGCTGTAAGCGCTTCCATTTCCACGCCTGTTCGCCCCGTCAGGGACGCGGTTGCCGACACGCAAATGCCCTCTTCTCCAAAGGTAAAGTCAACTGTTACGCTGTCGAGAGCGAGCGGGTGGCACAGCGGGATAAGCTCGCCCGTCTTCTTTGCGGCCATGATGCCGGCAATCCGCGCTGTTGCCAGCACATCACCTTTCGGACCGCTGCCATCGCGAATGGCCTTCAACGTGGCAGGCTGCATGGAGATGCGCCCGGATGCGGTCGCGCTGCGCTGCGTTGCGGCTTTGCCGCCGACATCAACCATGCGGGCGGCGCCCTTGTCGTCGAGATGGGTCAGGCGGTTCATGCCAAGCCTGCTCGCCATCCGCGTGCGCGGGCGGCGAGCTTTGCTCCTTTCAGTCGAGCAGCGAGGCGGGCACTTTGCCGCCATTGTTGGCAAGGCGGATCATCACCTGCTTGTGCATCCAGATGTTTTCCTCGGCTGTGCCCGAATAATCATTGTCGCCCATCTCGCCGGCGAGTTCCTTACGGTTGGCATAGCTCGGATCGAGCCCGACCAACTGCATCAGATCGACAATCGAGGTGCGCCAGTTGAGCTTGTCAGCGCCCTCCATCGCATCCAGCTTGGCTTCGACATCGACGAGAGTGAAGCCTTTTTCCTCCTGGTGCCCAGGCGCATAAGCCGGGGCGGCAGGTGCGGCGGGCTCGGCAGAGGGCGCTTCTTGCGCCTCGGCTTTGCCGAAAATCTTGTCCTTGATCGAGCTGAAAATGCCCATGGCGGTTTCCTCTCTCCTTGTGCGCGTCGCGCCGCGCGGCGCTTGCATTGGTGCAATAGTGCAGCACTATGTCTGCGGCATGTCTACCCTTTGAGCAAGGCCCGGGTTGCCCCTGCCAGATCGCTTTGCCGCATCAGGCTTTCGCCAACAAGGAACGTGCGCACGCCCGCTTCGGCAAGCCGCTGGCAGTCGGCATGGCTGGCGATCCCGCTTTCGCCGACAAGCAATGCGCCTTCGGGAGCGAGTGGCGCAAGCCTTTCGGTCGTCGCCAGATCGGTAACGAAGGTCTTGAGATTGCGATTGTTGATGCCCAGCAGGCGCGATTTCAGATGGCGCGCGGCGCGTTCCAGCTCCGCCTCGTCGTGCACTTCGACGAGCACATCCATACCGCGTTCGATGGCGGCCGCTTCGATTTCGGCCATGGGGCCATCCTCGAGCGCGGCGACAATGATGAGAATGGCATCGGCACCCAGCGCGCGCGTTTCCGCGACCTGCCAGGGATCGATCATGAAATCCTTGCGCAGCACGGGCAGATCGCACGCGGCGCGCGCGGCGAGGAGATAATCCTCATGTCCCTGAAAATAAGGCGCGTCGGTCAGCACAGACAGGCAGGCCGCGCCGCCTTCCTGATAGGCGCGGGCATGATCTGCAGGATTGAAATCTTGGCGAATCAATCCTTTGGAAGGCGAAGCTTTCTTGATCTCGGCAATCAGCGCAAAGCCGGTCGCCGCCTTGTCCTCGAGCGCCTGCAGGAAGCCGCGCGGCGGGCTTGCCTGCGCGGCGAGATGATCGAGATGCGCGATTGACGCTTCGGCGCGGCGTGCCGCAACTTCCTCGCGCTTGGTCGCGCAGATTTTAGCAAGCTTGTCCATTACTGGCAGGCCGCGATCCAGCAATCGAGCAGGCCCTTGGCGAGTCCTTTGTCGATCGCCTCGGCCGCTTCCTCGACGCCATCGGCAAGACCGCTGACCTCGCCTGCCACCATCAATGCAGCAGCGGCATTGAGCAGGACCGCGTCGCGATAAGGCCCGGCGGCTCCCAGCAGAAGTTCCCTTAAGGCACGGGCGTTATACGAAGCATCGCCGCCGCGAATGGCGCTCACCGGAGCGCTGGCAAGGCCTGCATCGCTGGCATGGACGCGGCGCATGGTCACGCTGTCCGAAGTAACCTCGGCCAGATCGTTGCCCTGATCAAGGCTCAGCTCATCGAGCCCCTCATCGCCCGAGATAACGAAACTGCGCTCTGTTCCCAGCCGCATCAGAGCCTCGGCATAGACGGGCAGATAGCTTGGCCGCGCAATGCCGACCAATTGCCGCCTGACGCCTGCGGGATTGCACAAGGGCCCCATGAGATTGAAAATCGTGCGTTTGCCCAGTTTCTGGCGAATGGGCATGATCCGGCCCATCGCCGGGTGGTGGTTTTTGGCAAAGAGGAAGCAAATGCCGATTTCTGCCAGCGTCTTTTCCGCCGTGGTGGCAGCTGCATCCATGTCGAGACCAAGCACTTCGAGTGTGTCGGCGGCACCCGCTTTGGAACTTGCCGCGCGGTTGCCGTGCTTGGCCACTGGCACGCCGCATGCTGCCACGACCAGACTCACGGCCGTCGAGACATTGAGTGAATGGTGCCCGTCGCCCCCGGTGCCGCAAACGTCGATGGCATTATCGGGCGCGGCAATCGGGATCAGGCGGGCGCGCATGGCGCGGGCAGCGCCGGTGATTTCGGCTGCGGTTTCGCCGCGGTCGGAAAGCTCGGAGAGGAACCGCGCAATTTCCTCCTCAGTTGGCTCGCCGTCGAGCAAGGCGCCAAATGCGCGCTCAGCCTCGGCCTCATCGAGCGGGCTGGCAATGGACGGCAGCGTGCTCATGCCGGAGCCTTTGCTTCGATGCCGCAAATGTTCAGGAAATTGGCGAGCAGCGCATGCCCATTTTCCGTCGCGATGCTTTCGGGGTGAAACTGCACTGAATGGATCGGCAGGCTCTCATGGCGGAAACCCATGACGCTGGTGCCTTCGAGGCCGGGCGTGGGGCTGGTCGCGTTGATCTTGAGGCTGGCGGGAATATTTTCCACGATCAGCGAATGATAGCGCGTGGCGATGAAGGGAGAAGGCACGCCGGCAAACAGGCCGGTGCCATCATGGGTCACCGGGCTGGTCTTGCCATGCATCAATCCGCCGCGCACCACGTTCCCGCCAAAATGCTGGCCGATCGCCTGATGACCAAGGCAAACCCCCATCAGCGGGCGCTGCGCATCGGCGCAGGCGGAAACGATATCGAGGCTGATCCCCGCCTCGTTCGGGGTGCACGGGCCGGGCGAGATCAAAATGCCTTTGGCCTTGCCCGCCAGCGCCTGTTGCGCGGTCAGCGCGTCATTGCGTACAACTTGGACCTTTGCGCCCAATTGCATCAGGTAATGCACCAGGTTGAAAGTGAAGCTGTCGTAATTGTCGATGACAAGAATGTCGGGCGCGTGGATCATGGCGCTGCTTCTGCCTGAATTTCGACCACAATCAAGGGGCCGAGCGCGGCTCCGCTGTCCATTCGGCCATTTGCCGGATCCCATAGCTGCGAAACGCTGCCATCGAGGAAGAGCGCATTACTTGTGCCGAGCACATCGCGGTAGAACCGCGCAAGCTTGCCAAAGCTGATCGGCTCCTCGCTGATCACGAAATGCGCGCGGCCATGCGCATCGACGCCCACGGCGTTACGCAGAAGCTGGCTTTCCCCGTCATTGGCAATGGCAGGGTGCAGCCGGCCATCAATCACGAGCATCGGGCCAGACTGCGTTGCGAAATAGGGGCGATCGGCCACCTCATGGATGAAAGTGTCGGTCGAGAGCACTTGCCACTCGCCGTCCGGCTGCCCGAAAAAGACGCCGTTGGGCAGGAGATGAAAGTTGCCCGGCCCTTCGTTGCGATTGAGCGTCTGCAAGCGGCGCGCGTCTTCGACATAATAGCCCACCGGCTGACCAGCATCGTCGAACATTCCGCCGTTCATGGCCATGATGGTGCGGCGACGCTGCACGCCCGAGAGCGAATCGCGAAGTGCCGCGAGGCTGCCGAATGGCGTATCGCCGGGAGGCGGCGCCAGATCTGTGCGGATGCGGTGCTCGCCCGGTGTGGCTGTGCATACGGTGAGCGGCACCTCTTCGAACACGAAAGCTTTGCAAGGGGAGATGAGCGGCTCGCTGATCGTGCCATCATCGCGCCGGATCTCGCAGGCGGCAAGGGCGCCAAGCAAGGCCAGAACAACGGCACTTCGCATGATCGCGGGCTGCTTCATTGTGACTGCCTGATCATTGGCCAAAGCCCGGTTCGCTGGCCACCTCCACGGCTTCACGCGCAGCGGCGATCAACGCGCCGGCCTTGTGGCGGCACTCGGCTGCCTCGTATTCGGGAACACTGTCAGCAACGATCCCGGCACCGGCCTGCACATGCATTACCCCATCTTTCACGACCGCAGTGCGCAGGACAATGCAGCTATCGACCGAGCCATCGGGCGCGAAATAGCCAACGCCGCCGGCATAAGGTCCGCGTGTTTCCGGCTCCAGTTCAGCGATTATTTCGCAGGCGCGGATCTTGGGCGCGCCTGATACCGTGCCCGCCGGGAACCCTGCAAACAAGGCATCCACCGCGTCCCGGTCCGCTGCAAGCCTGCCCACCACATTGCTTACGATGTGCATCACATGGCTGTATCGCTCGACCGTGAAGCTCGCGGTAACCTCGACACTGTCTGCCGCTGCTACCCGGCCCACGTCATTGCGGCCAAGGTCAAGCAGCATGAGATGTTCGGCGCGCTCCTTGGGATCGGCGAGCAGGCTGGCTTCGTTCGCGCGGTCTTCGGCATTGTCCTTGCCGCGCGGACGGGTTCCGGCGATCGGCCGGATGGTCACTTCACCGCCGCGCACCCGCACGAGGATCTCCGGACTCGATCCGACAACGGCAAAGCCGGGCAGATCGAGAAAATACAGGAAAGGCGAGGGGTTTATCCGGCGCAGTGCCCGGTAAAGCGCGAGCGGTGGCAAAGTGAATTGGCAGGTGAAACGCTGCGCCAGCACCACCTGGAAAATATCGCCAGCAGTGATATAATCCTGCGCTTTCAGAACCATGCGCTCATAGTCGGCAGCGTCCATTACGGGTTCGAGCGCCAATTCGGGCGGCAGCTCGATGCGTTCGCTCGGCGGCGCTTTGCCCGCGAGCTTGCGCAAGGCCTCGTCTATCCGCTCCGCCGCCTGGGCGAGCGCAAAATCGGGCTCGGCTGCGTCTCCGGTCCCGGCCCAGAGCGGAGCAATGCAATATAGCGCATCGCTCAACCCATCGAACACCAAGACCAGCGTGGGGCGCATGAAGAACATGTCGGGCAGGGCAAGCGCGCTTTGTGGTGCGCGCGGCAGCTTCTCGACAAGGCCGATCGTTTCGTAGCCGAAATAGCCCACCAGACAGGCGAGCGCAGGGGGCAATTCGCTAGGTACCTCGATCCGGCACGATGACGCGAGCGCGCGTAATTCTTCAAGGCTGTTGCCTGCAAGCGGCGTAAAGGCGGTGCGATCATCACGCCAGTTGCGGTTGATCTCGCAATCTGTGCTGGTCGCGCGGAAAACGAGATCAGGGTCGAGGCCGAGCAGGCTGTAGCGCCCGCGCACTTCGCCGCCTTCGACCGATTCG
>DAIQNS010000160.1:0-2854 GCA_036788315.1 Alteraurantiacibacter sp.
GCCATCGCATCCCCATGCTCATCGCCCTCAACAAGCCTTTCGGCATGCTCTCGCAATTCACCGCGGGGAAGGACGAGAGCCCGCATCCCGCGCTGGGCGCGCTGGGTCTGCCGCGCGAGGTTTATCCGGCGGGCAGGCTCGACCGGGACAGCGAGGGATTGCTGCTTCTAACCGACGATGGCCGCTTGCAGGCGCGCATTGCCGAGCCGCGGCACAAGATGCCCAAGACCTATCTGGCGCAGGTCGAAGGCGTGCCCGATGCCGCTGCGCTCGCCGCCTTGCGCAAGGGCGTGCAGCTTAACGACGGGCTGACCCGCCCGGCGCTTGCCGAGGCTATCGCCGCGCCCGATCTGTGGCCGCGCGATCCGCCGATCCGCTTTCGCAAGGCCGTGCCCGATAGCTGGATCCGCCTCACCATCACCGAGGGGCGCAACCGGCAAGTGCGGCGCATGACCGCGGCGGTGGGCTATCCCACGCTGCGGCTGGTGCGCTGGCAAGTGGGCGAGTGGACCTGCGAAGGCCTCGCGCCGGGGGAATGGCGCAAGCTTTAGCGCGCGGGCCTTTGCGCGGGTCTTTGCGCGGATATGGGCAGGAGCAATCGTTTATGATCATTGCCGCTTGACTTCGATCAACGCTGGCGACAGCTTGCCCGCTCGGACCGTGCATCCCGCGATCAGCCGGGAGCACGCCGTGGGAGAACGATGATGACAAAAACTCTGGCCATGGGCGCGATGGCGCTTGGCGCTGCTGCAATCCTCTTGATGCCCGGTATCGAACAGCCTGCCAAGGCGCTGCCAAGCTCGTGCTACATTGCCTCGGATTACGTGGTGGGACAAAGCCCCTACAGCGGCTTCACTGCCGCCCAATTCGCCAACGGCCTCAAGGGCACCGCCTGGGTCACGCCAAGCACGGTGACCGATCAGGCCGAATTCAATCAGACTTTCGGCACCTCAAACCTGCGCTTCCACGCGCTCGGCGGGACATCCTTCGCCCAGACCAGCGCCTGCAATCACTCCCGCTGGTATGATATTTCCAACGACAACAAGGTGCAGGCTTTCCGCCTGTTCGAAGGCGAAACATCCGAGATCGCCGGGACGAGCAACATCAGCGCGCGGATCGAGGCTTTCACCAAGATCACCGGCTGGGACGGTATCCCCGATGCCAACACGCGCTATTTCTGGAAGGGCCGCTACCAGATCGCCAATGCCTCGCAGGGAGCGCTGTTCCAGCTCAAGCAGAACAGCAGCAACGACTGGGCGGTGATGCTGCGGATGGATGCCAGTTCCAATATCTACATCCTCCCGCGCGGCGCCAATCCGGTGCTGGTGGGCAATGCGCAGGGCAAGAAGTTCAACCTGCGCGTCGAAGAGGAGCGGCGCGGCACCACCAACACGGTCGACTGGCGCATGACGGTCGAGCTCGATGGCCAGTCCGCCGTCACGCGGACCGGAACGCGCAATTTCAGCAACGCGCCCACGAGCGACATGCAGTTCCGTTGGGGCGTCTATCAGGACGGCGCGACGGTCACCGCGAGCGGGGCCACCTTTGGCAACAAGCAACCGGCCAAATACGCCCGCGTAAGGGTCGCTGGCGCGCGCTGGGGCAAGGTCGCCTTGTGACGCACTGAGAGAGATGGGGGGCGTGTTTGCGCGCTCCCCTTCGCTTGGCGCTGCCCTTGTTGATTGTGGCTTGGCCAATCGCCACAATGGCGCACATGTCCCGCCTGTTTGTCGCCCTGCCCCTGCCATCGCGTGTCAGCGATGCGCTGCTCGATACGATGGAGGGGGTGGACGCGGCGCGCTGGCAGGATGCGGATAATCTTCATCTCACCTTGCGTTTCGTGGGCGCGGTCGACGGGCGGCTGGCCGATGATCTGCATCTGGCGCTATGCGCGGTGCGCGCCGCGCCGTTTGCGCTTCAGCTTCGCGGGGTCGGGCATTTCGAGCACAAGCAGAGGGGCCGCGCGCTGTGGGCCGGGGTTGCGCCCTCACCTGCGCTTGATGGCTTGCACAGCGCAGTCGAGATGGCGTGCCGCCGCGCGGGCCTCGCGGCCGAGACGCGCAAGTTCCTGCCGCATGTCACGCTGGCGCGGCTGAACCGATCGAGCGGCGATTTCGCGGGCTGGCTGACGCGGCACGGGCGCCTTGCGCCGGAGCCGTGGGAGGTGCGCGCCATGGCGCTGTACCAGAGCCATCTGACCGAGCACGGCGCGCATTACGAGGTTCTGGAAACCTACCGGCTGGCGCCCTGAATACTCACTTCCAGGCGATACCTCCGACCCAGTCCCCCGCAACCGCCATCAGGCATTCGACTTCGATCGATTCCCAGATATCCGCGCCGAAATAGGGATCGCTGGCGAGGAAATTGCGCGCGTCCTCGACGCTGGTGGCTTTCACGACCAGCAGCGAGCCGACGGTCAGATCGCCATCCTTCAAAGGGCCTGCCACCATGTAGCGGCCCACGTTCTCTTCGACATGCGCGAGATGCGCGGCGGCATGTTCGGCGCGGCGCGGCGCGGAGCCGGGCATATCGCGGCACCAGCAGGCATAGGCGAATTGCGGACCGGGCATCATTCGTTCTCCTTTGCAGGCGGCATGAACACATGCGGGTCGATAGTCTCGCCAACGGCAACCTTGGTCCAGTAGACCGTGTTGTTCTTGACCCCGTCGTAAAACAGCGTGACCGAGCGCGCCTGCACCCAGCCACTGTCCACAAGCTGCACAAAATCATCATAATGCCGCTCATGCCAACCGCGCGGGCTGTCAAAAGCCATGTAGCGGATGTACCCGCTCACCCGGTCGAAACCGAACAGCGTTTCCTGCCCCTGCGGATCGATCACGCGCACGAGATCAAT
>DAIQNS010000160.1:2864-5697 GCA_036788315.1 Alteraurantiacibacter sp.
CCGCCGATATCGCGCGAGGGCGCGCGTTCGAGGGTGAAGCCATCGTTGAGCGCGGAGCGGATAATGCCGAAACCGAAATTGCTCGCCCAATAGGCATCGGCCTGCGCCTTGGGCAGGATGCCATCCTGCGTCCAGGTCGTCTCGCCGTCATAGCCGACTTCGAACAGCACGTTTTCACCCGCGCGGGCAATGATGCGCACCTTGCCATCCGCGCCGTGCGCGCTCGTGCGGCCGGGGTCCATTTCGCGCCACATGCGGTAATCATCGGCATGGCTGCGCGGCTTGTCGCTGTCGGGCGCGAAAAAGGTCGCATGGCCCGAAAGGATGAGCGTGCCCGGCTCGAGCCAGCCCGCGCCGCCATGCGCGGCAACTCCGCGCTCGACGATGGCGCGTGCGTCCGGCTCCGCCTCCTGCGCCGCCATTGGAGCAGCAGAAAACGCGAGCAAGAGAGCCAGCAGCCAGCGCATCAGCCCACCTCCACCAGCTCGACGAGCTCGCCCGCCGCACCCATCGCCGTGCCCGCGCGCCGCCCCTCGTATAGCGCCCCGTCGCGCGCCTCAGGCGGGGTAATCCACTCCACCTTGCAGGCATCGAGGCTTTCGACTGCCAGTGTCACCAGCGCATTGCCGGGCACCAGCATGCCCTCATGGCGCGGGCGCTCCACGGTCTGGCGCGGGTAATCGTCAATCTCGACAATCGGCATGCGCCCGGCGGTGATCATGGTGAGCGTGGTGAGCGTGCTGGCAGGAAGATCGAAGGCCTTGTTGATCATCGAATAGGGGATGGTGAACTCGATGCCCTTGTCGAGCCCGAGCGCCTCCTCGTACCAGCGCACGCTGGCGGCGCGGTCTTTGGCGGCGAGCACGCAGATGAAAATCCGGTCGACCGCGCTTTTCGCCATCGGCAGATCGAGGTCGCCCTCCGGCTCGAGCACCTCGTTGAGATAGATCAGCTCCTTGCCCGGCCCCAGCGTCTGCATCGGGATGAAAGTCGGCTTCATGTTGGCAAGCGTCTTGGGCATGCCGACGACGGTAAACATGCTTGCGGGAAGCTCATTTGGCCAGCGCCAGACATCCTCCACCGAGCATTCGAACGCGGCCCAGCCGAAGCTTGTGGTCGGCGTGAAATCGGGGTGCGCGGGCTGTTCGACAAGGCGGAAAAAACACGCCTCCCCGCTTTCGGGCTGGAGCACGGCATGGCGCGAGCCTGCGTTGGCGGGGCAGCCCCAGCTCGCCGCAAGGCTGGCCGGAAGCGGGCCTTCCTCGAGCAGCTTCAGTCCCAGCACATCGCGGTAAGCGGTGAGCGCAAGGTCGAGATCGGGAACGGTCGAAAGGCCGCCGAGGATAGTGCCGCGGATGATGCTCATGCGCTCAATCTTCGAAGCCGGGTTTGCGCTTTTCGACGAAGGCGGCGGTGCCTTCGGCGAAATCGGGCATGGTGAAAGCTTGCGCGAACATGGCCGCAGTTTCCTCGTCCTCGCTTGCCTGCCCCTCGAGAACCTTGCACACCATGCGCTTGTTCTCGCGAATGGCATGCGGGCTGGCGGCAAGCAGCGCCTCGACAAGGGCATCGGGGCTATCTGCGATGCTCTCGGCCAGCCCGATCCGCAGCGCTTCGGCGGCATCAAGCAGTTCGCCTGTAAACAGCATGCGCCGCGCCTGCCCCGGCCCGACCAGATCGACCAGCAGCTTCACATCGTGCAGCGGATAGACCAGCCCAAGCTTGGCCGGCGTGATGCCAAAGCGCGCCGCGCCTGTCGCAATGCGCATGTCGCACGCGAGCGCGAGGCCGCAGCCCCCGCCGATGCAATCGCCTTCGACAAAGGCGAGCGTGGGCATGGCAAGGCGCGCGAGCCGGTGCTGCACCGCGTTGATCGCCGCCTGATTGGCAACGCGCCACGCGGCATCGTCCTTGTTTGCCAGCAGCTCGCGAATATCTGCGCCTGCGCTGAATGCCCCGCCCGCCTCGGCCGAACGGATCACCAGCACCCGCGCCTGCGGATTAGCTTCGGCCTTTGCCAGTAGCGGCATCATCGCCTGCCACATCGCCATGGTGACAGCGTTGCGCTTGTCCGCGCGGTCGATCAGCAAATGCGCGACCTTGCCGTCATATTCGAGGCGCAGGCTCATGCCGGGTTCGCTTGCATGAAATGTTCGGCAATGGCCTTGCGCGTGGCGATCCAGACGTCGCTGTGTGCGCGCACATGCCTGAGGAATTCCTCAAGCGCCCAGATCCGCCCCGGCCTGCCGATAATGCGCAGATGCAGGCCAAGGCTCATCATCTTGGGATTGCCTTCCTCGCCCTCGCGGTAAAGCTGGTCAAAATTGGCCTTGGCATAGTCGAGCCACTGGTGCGGGGTGAGCGCGGGGTCGGTCCACATTTTCATGTCGTTGTTGTCGAGCTGATAGGGCACAATGCACATGGGGCTGCCGGGCAGGGTATCGCGGTCCCAGAAGGGCACATCGCCCGAATAATCGTCCATGTGATAGGTGAACCCTTCTTCGCGAAGCAGGCGGCGTGTGTTGTCGGTCAGCAGATAGCGCGAGAGCCAGCCATAGGGCCGCACGCCGCAGCTCTGCTCGATGCTCGCGACAGCCTTGCGGATGAAGGCGCGCTCCTCCTCCTCGTCCATCCGGAACTGGTGCACCCAGCGGTAGCCGTGGCTGACGGGCTCATGGCCGAGCTCAGCAATCGCGGCGGCAATTTCCGGATGGTTTTCAAGGCTCATCGCAGCCACTGTCCAGCTCGCCATGATGTCATAACGCTTGAGCAGTGTGATGATGCGCGGCGCGCCCGCCTTGATGCCGTAGAGATAATTGCTCTCGTTCGAATA
>DAIQNS010000161.1:0-5645 GCA_036788315.1 Alteraurantiacibacter sp.
CGATATTGCGGCGGGCGAGGCCTTCCTCGAGGAGATTCGCAGCTTCGTCTGGCGCCGCAGCCTCGATTTCACGGCGATCGAGGAAATCCGCCGTCTCACCAAGCGCATCCGCGAGGCCTATGCGGGTCCGCGCGAAATCGGACCGGGGTTCGATATCAAGCGCGGGCGCGGCGGCATTCGCGAGATCGAGTTCTTCGCGCAGACCCATCAGCTCACCTACGGTGGCCGCGACCCGCTCCTGCGTCCGCGCGGGACGCGCGCTGCGCTCGACGCACTTGCCGATGCGGGGATCGTCTCCTCCGATGATGCGTGCGTGCTGGGCGAAAGCTATGACCGGCTGCGGGTGATCGAACACCGCTTGCAGATGGTCGAGGATCGGCAGACGCATTCACTTCCCGGCTCAGCCGCCGCGCTCGAAAATGTCGCCCAGCTCGACGGGCTCACCGATGGCGCGGCGCTGATTGCGGAACTGCGCGAAATTACTGGCGCCGTGGCGGCCCGCTATGACGATCTGCTCGGCGAGGATGGGCGCGAGGAAAGCGCACCTGACGTGGTTCCCGAAGGCTTCCGCGAGGTTTTCGCAGCGCGGGTCGAACATTGGCGCCAGACCTTGCGCGCTTTGCGCAGCAACGAGGCGCGCCAGGCCTTCGACGCGATCCGCCCGGCGCTGCTGGAAGCGCTCGCCAAAGCGCCTGAGCCGGAACGGGCAATGGCTCGCTGGGAAACCCTTTTGGCAAAATTGCCGACAGCTGTTAACCTTTTCCGCCTGTTCGAGCAGCGCCCGGGACTGCTCGACACCGTGCTGCGCATCCTCACCATTGCCCGCCCGCTCGCCGATGAACTGTCGCGCCGCGTCGAACTGCTCGACGCCTTGATCGATGCGAGCGCGCTCGATCTGCCTGGCTCGGTCGCCGATCTTGGCGCGCGCATGGCATGGGTCGAGGAAGAAGATTACGAGGCGAAACTGGACCGTTTGCGACAGGTGGTCGGGGAGGAACGTTTTGCCCTTGGGGTGCAACTGATCGAGGCGCGCCACGATCCGCTCGAAATTGCCGAGGGCCTGTGCCGCGTGGCCGAAGCCGCCGCGCTCACCGGCGCGCGCGCAGCCACCGCCGAGTTCGAGCGTGCGCATGGCCGCATTCCGGGCGGCGAGCTTGCGATTCTTGGCCTTGGCCGGTTTGGCGGGGGCGCACTGACTCATGCCTCGGACCTTGATATCGTCTATCTATTCTCGGGTGGCGAAGGAGAAGAATCGGATGGCGCGCGCCCGCTCTCGACCGCGCTTTATTTCAATCGCCTTGCCAGCCGCATCACTGCCGCTTTGAGCGTGCCCACCGCAGAAGGCGCGCTGTACGAGATTGACACGCGGCTGCGCCCGCAGGGCCACCAAGGGCCGCTTGCTGTCAGCTTTGCAGGGTTTGCCCGCTACCAGCGCGAGAACGCCTGGACCTGGGAGCATATGGCGCTGTGCCGCTCTCGGCCGATCTACGGCTCGACCGAGGCGCGCTCCCGGCTTACCGCGATCATCGGCGATGTCGCTTCCTTACCGCGCGATCCGGACAAATTGCGCGACGAAGTGCTTGCGATGCGACAGGAGATGCTTGTCGCAAAGCCCCCGCGCGGCCCGCTCGATGTGAAATTGCTGCGCGGCGGGCTGGTCGATTCCGAATTTCTCATCCATTATCTGCAACTGCGTGAAGGCATTGGCCTTGCGCCTGCGCTCGAACAGGCGATTGGTCAGCTCAGCGAGCGCGGCCTCCTGCCCGCTGCCTATGCCAAGCAGCATCTGATGCTCTCGCGTTTCCTTATCGCCGCGCGCCTGCTTGCGCCCGATGGCGAGGAGCCCGGCCCGCTCGCGGGTGAAGCGCTGGTGCGCGCTTGCCATGCGGATAGTATGGCGCAATTGAAGCACGAGATTGCCCAGGCGCGCCATGCAATCGCTGCGCAATGGGCCGAACATTTCGGCGAAACACTGGAGATTATACCATGAGCCAAAGACCTGATGCAGGAGACCAAATCCCCGATGTGGCAATGGAAACCCCCGATGGCGGCAGCGTGAAGCCGTCCGACTTCAAAGGCGGCAAGCTCGTCCTTTTCTTCTATCCCAAGGACGATACGCCCGGCTGCACCACGGAGAACATCGACTTCTCGGCCCTGCTGGGTGAATTTGCCGACGCCGGAACCAGCCTGCTTGGCATCAGCAAGGATACTTCCGGAAAGCATCTCAAATTCATCGCGAAACATGATCTGAAGGCACCTCTCGCCAGCGATCCCGAAACCGGGGGGCTGGCGGATGCGCTAGGCATCTGGGTGGAAAAGCAAATGTACGGCAAGACCTACATGGGCATGGAGCGCAGCACATTCCTGATCGATGCCGATGGCGTCATTGCGCAAGTCTGGCGCAAGGTGAAAGTGAAGGGCCACGCCGCCGAGGTACTTGAAGCGGCCAAGGCGCTCTAGGCGAAGCGGCTGTGGCGGTGCACGATCTTTCCGAAGCGATTGCCGCTGCGCTGCTGACGGGGGAGGCGCGCGAAAAGGTCAAGGCGACGCGCGCGCTGGTGCGCGAATGGCGCAGCGGGCATCTGCCGACAGGGTTTGCGCAGGCCATGCCCGAGAAGCCCGCCTGGCCTCCAAGGCTGCAAGTTCTGGCGCCCGCCCAGATGCCCAGACGCGCCGCGCACGGCTCTGCTAGCGCGCGAATCGCCTTATGGCATGCGCTCGCGCATATCGAATTCGTCGCGATTGACCTTGCGCTGGATATTGTGGGTCGGTTCGGTGCCGAGGCCGGGGATACCTTTGTTGCCGATTTTCTTGCTGTGGCCACCGAGGAAGCGATGCATTTCGCGCTTATCGCAAGGCATTTGGCGAGCATGGGCGCGCATTATGGTGATTTGCCCGCGCACGCCGGGTTGTGGAAGTCGGCGCACGAGACGCGCCACGATCTTGCAGCAAGGCTGGCGATTGTGCCGATGGTGCTCGAAGCCCGCGGGCTCGATGTGACACCCGCAACCATGAAGCGCGTGCGCGAGCAAGGCGACGAACGCGGGGCAAAAATCCTCCAGCGAATCCTTGACGACGAAATCCGTCATGTCGCGGCAGGCGCAAGGCATTTTGAGCGGCTGTGCCGCAAACGCGGGAAAAGCCCGGAAATGCACTGGAAATCGCTCGTCGGGCAGCACTTCAGGGGGCGACTCAAACCGCCATTCAACGATTCAGCGCGTCTTGCAGCCGGTCTATCGCGCGAAGCCTACAGCTCGCTTGCCTAATTAACCTTTTGCCATTCTACATCACCTGTACGCAACGAATGAGCACTGTGCTTGTTCCGCAGGGGTCGCACAAAGCAGATAACGGGTCGGCCGCGCAAAGTGGCGAAAGGGAATTCATGATTGTACGTTTTGCCATGTTCAGCGCCGCCGCCGCCCTCTCGTTGAGCAGCCCGGCAACGGCCAATGAAGCAGCAATCGAAGGCATCGTTCCCAGCCCGCAAACAAGCAGCGAAGTATCCGACAACGATTTCCAGAACTTGTTCAACAGCTGGGAAAAGCTGGAATCCGGAGGCCGTGTGACGGCCGCGGGCGAAATTCTTGCCGCGCCAACTTTCGCAGTGTCCATTCCCTCGCGCATGCCAGTCGAGGGAGTAAAACTTACCAGCGGGTTCGGCATGCGCGATCATCCGGTCTTGCGCCAGCGTCGCCATCACAATGGTGTCGATCTTGCTGCGCCCATGGGCACGCCTGTGTATGCGACCGCCTCGGGCATCGTCGCTGAAGCCAAATACTGGAGCTCGTACGGCAATTATGTCGAGATCGAGCATGGCGGCGCGCTCGAAACGCGTTACGCTCATCTCGAACGCTATACGGTGCGCGCGGGCGATATGGTGAATAAGGGCGATCTGATCGGCTATGTCGGCTCGACCGGCCGGTCCACCGGGCCGCATCTCCACTACGAAGTCCGTGTCGCTGGCGAGCCGGTGAACCCGCTCCCTTACATGATTACCGAACTTGCGCTGAGCGATGAAGGCAACGAACAGGCCGCGCGCGGCGGACCGGAATAAGTCTTCAATCCCGCGAGAGGGCTGCAGCGCAGCCTTTCGCTTCCATTCAAAATGATTTTGGCTGACGCTTATCCGCGCAAGATGCGCTCGGCCATTGCGCGCACTTCGGTGCCCATGTCTTCCCGCTCCAGCGCCAGCGCCAAGGTCGCCTCGACAAAACCGGTCTTGCTACCGCAATCGAAGCGGCGCCCCTGGAATGTCACCGCGTGGAAAGGCTGCGTGCCGATCATCTTGGCCATCGCATCGGTGAGCTGAATCTCGCCGCCCGCGCCGGTCCCTTGCGTTTCGAGCGTGCGCATCACCTCGGGTTGCAGGATATAGCGGCCTGAAATGATCTTGTTCGACGGCGCCTTGTCGACCGGCGGCTTTTCCACCAAGCCCTTGACCTCTGTCAGCGCGCCGTGAACCTTGCCCGGATCGATCACGCCGTAGGAGGAGACTTCCTCGTGCGGCACTTCGAGCACCGAAATGAGATTGCCACCAACCTCTTCATAAGCTTCCACCATCTGCGCCATGCAGCCCGGCTCGCCCACCATCAACTCGTCGGGCAGCATGATGGCAAAGGGCTCATCGCCCACGATCGCGCGCGCGCACCAGATCGCATGGCCGAGGCCCAGTGGCACCTGCTGGCGCACGGTGATGATATCGCCGGGCGTCGCGCGGGTCGCGTCGAGCACGGAGAGATCCTTGCCACGCTCGCTCATGGTCGCTTCGAGTTCGTATGCAATATCGAAATGCTCGACGATCGCAGTCTTGCCGCGCCCCGTCACAAAGATCATCTGCTCGATCCCAGCCTCGCGCGCTTCGTCCACCGCATACTGGATCAGCGGCCGGTCAACGATCGGGAGCAATTCCTTCGGAATCGCCTTGGTTGCGGGGAGGAAACGGGTGCCGAGCCCTGCAACGGGGAACACGGCTTTGCGGATCTTCTTCTTTTCGCTCATGCAGCATTCATTGGCTGGCATCGTGCTGGCGGTCAATGGGCCGCGTCACGCAAGTGCAACAGATATGGAGATTTTCATTGATCTGGAGGAAGATTCTCCGTGCTTGGGGCGGCAATTGTCTGCCCCGCCCGCCCCTGCGCCAGTCCCAGCGCCAGCCAGAGTCGGATCGCCGTCCCCAGGCCAGGGGGCGTTTCCGCTTCGAGCCGTTCGGCATCGATTCGCGCGATCAGCGCATTGAGCGGGATGTTCCTCTGCTGCGCTTCGTCGCGCAAAAGCTGCCAGAACAGTGGTTCGAGACTGACCGAGGTCTTGTGTCCGGCAATTTCGACCGAACGCTTGATCGGCGGGTGGTAGAGATCGACCACCACCCACCCCTGATCAATACATATGCTGGCCACCGTTGATCGACAGCGTCGACCCGGTGACAAAGGCGCCGTCTTCCGAAGCGAAAAAACTCACGCCGCGGGCAATCTCGCTTGCCTGCCCGAGCCGGCCCACAGGGATCCTGGCGACGATCTTCTCGAGCACGTTCTCGGGCACCGCAGCGACCATGTCAGTGTCGATATAGCCCGGCGCAATGGCGTTCACGGTAATCCCTGCGCGCGCGCCTTCCTGCGCCAGCGCCTTGGTGAAACCGTGGATGCCGC
>DAIQNS010000162.1:0-5624 GCA_036788315.1 Alteraurantiacibacter sp.
ACATGCAGACAACATGCGCTCAGCGTGCTTCACGAGCCGCGCCGGGACGTGTGCTGCGCCAGCAATGCTGAATGTTCGCAAATCGCGGCCCATGCCTCATGCACTGCGGGCAACTCGCCTGGCGGGAAATTGGCAAAGCCTAATTCGGCAAGCCGCTGGTCCAGATCCACTCTGGCCGATACTTCGCCTTGAGCGATGCCGTCGGGTCCGGATTGCATAATGTCTCCTTGTTCCAAGCAGCCGGCAAGGCATGCCCGGTGCACATAATTTTGCATTGCAGCATTATCATTGCGCGCGCTGACGATTCATGCAAGTTTTGCTGAATTAAATTTCTCGAAGGGGGCGAATATGCGGGGATTGGGTCGATTCTCTTGGGCGACCGTCAAGCGGCGCGCAGCATGATCGAGCGGCTGTTCAACGTCGCTGCGCGCGGCTCGAGCATTCGGCAGGAAGTCGTCGCCGGAGTGACAACTTTCCTTGCGATGTCCTACATCCTGTTCGTCAATCCAATGATCCTGGCCGATGCCGGAATGGACACAGGTGCGGTCTTCGTGGCGACATGCGTCGCGGCGGCGGCGGGCACTTTGATCATGGGGCTTTACGCCAATTTCCCGATCGCACAGGCGCCGGGCATGGGCCTCAATGCCTTCTTCACCTATGGCGTGGTGTTGGGGCTGGGTATTCCGTGGCAGACGGCGCTTGGTGCGGTGTTCCTGTCGGGCCTCCTATTCCTGCTGATGAGCCTTCTGCCGATCCGCGAATGGATCATCAATGCCATCCCGCAGGAGCTCAAGCTGGCGATTTCCGCCGGCATCGGTCTGTTCCTCATTATCATCGGCATGACCAATGCAGGACTTGTGATCGACAATCCGGCAACGCTTGTGGGCGTGGGCCAGTTGACTTCGCCGCCCGTTGTCCTTGCCGTTTTTGGTTTCCTGCTGATCGCGGTGCTGGAAGCGCGCCGCATTCCCGGGGCCATCGTTATCGGCATTCTCGCAACTGCGATTCTTGGCGTGATTTTTGGCCTTGCCGATTTCGGCGGGGTGGTATCCGCGCCGCCTTCGGTCGCGCCGACATTCCTGCAACTTGATATTGAGAGCGCCTTCACGCTGGCGCTGGTGGGCGTTGTCATATCGCTCCTGTTCGTCGACATGTTCGATACTGCGGGCACGCTGATTGCGGTGGCGGACAAGGCGGATCTGCTCGACAAGGACGGCAAATTGCCCGGCATGAACAAGGCGCTTGTGGCTGACAGCAGCGCGACCTTGATCGGTGCGCTGGTCGGGACGTCTTCGGTCACCAGCTATGTCGAAAGCGCCTCGGGCGTGCGCGCGGGCGGGCGCACCGGCTTGACGGCGGTTGTGGTGGGCTTGCTCTTTCTTGCAGCCTTGCTGCTCTCGCCGCTTGCCGCGATGATCCAGAGCTATGCGACTGGGCCTGCGCTCGTATTTGTCGGCTGCGTCATGATGAGCGGGCTCGCGCGGATCGACTGGACCGATCCGACGAGCTTTGTCCCTGTGGTGATCACCGCAGTCGGAATGCCGTTCACCTATTCGATCGCGACCGGGCTTGGCCTTGGCTTTATTGCCTATGCAGTGCTCAAGATCGGCACGGGCAGATGGCGCGAGGCGGGGATTGGCGTCATGGTACTTGCTGCACTGTTCCTGCTCAAATTCATCTTCATCGATGGAGCCTGAGGTGGTCGGTGCGACCGCGCCCCAGCCCGTTCCTGCGGAAGCGGCGCAGGATGCACCTTCGCCGCTTACACGGCGCGATCCCAATGACATGCCGCCTTTGCCGATCGCGAGCGCGCTCGCATTGCAGCACATTCTGGCCATGTTCATTTCCAACGTCACCCCGGCGATCATTGTCGCAGGGGCCGCAGGTTTCGGCTTTGGCAGCAGCGATCCTTCCGAGCTCATCTACCTTATTCAGGTGAGCATGGTTTTTGCGGGCGTCGCCACGCTGTTCCAGTCGGTCGGGATCGGGCCGATGGGCGCGCGCCTGCCGATCGTGCAGGGAACCAGCTTCGCTTTCCTGCCGATCATGGTTCCGCTCGTCGCCGGGCAAGGTGTGGGAGCGATGGCGGCATTGATGACCGGCGCTCTGGCGGGCGGGATATTTCACACATTCCTGAGCCTGTTCGTGCGCCAGCTCCGCTTTGCCCTGCCGCCGCTTGTGACCGGCATTGTGGTGCTGATGATCGGACTTTCGCTGGTACCGGTGGGCATCCAGTATTCCGCGGGCGGCGTGCCGGTGCAGGGCACGGCGGACTTCGGCAGCGGGACAAGCTGGCTGCTCGCGCTGGTGGTGCTGGTGGTGACGCTGGGGTTCAGCTTTTTCGGCCGGGGGATAAGCTCTACCGCTTCGGTGCTGCTCGGGCTTTGTGCAGGCTATCTGCTGGCTTTTGCGCTTGGCCGGGTTGACCTTGCCGCGATCCCTGCTGCGGGCTGGTTCGTCCTGCCAGAGCCATTCCGCTACGGCTTCTCGATCAGCGCGGCGGCAATCACAGGCTTCTGCCTGATGGTAGTTGTCTCGGCGGTCGAGACTGTGGGCAATGTCAGCGCCATCACCAAGAGTGCGCTCGGGCGCAAGGCGACTGACGACGAACTGCGCGGGGCGACGCTTGCGGACGGGGCCGGGACCGCGCTTGCCGCTGTTTTTGGCGGCATGCCCAACACCGCTTTCGGCCAGAATGTCGGCCTTGTGGCAATGACGGGCGTTGTCAGCCGCCATGTCGTGACCATCGGCGGATGCTTCCTGATCTTGTGCGGCCTCCTGCCCAAGGTTGGCGCGCTGATCACCACCATTCCAATCGAGGTACTGGGCGGCAGCGTGATCGTGATGTTCGGAATGGTCGTGGCATCGGGATTGTCGATCCTCTCGGATGTCGTGTGGAATCAGCGCAACATGATGATCTTCGCCGTTGCCGTTTCGGTCGGGCTTGGTTTGAGCCTCGTTCCGGAAGCTTTGCAGCATCTCGATGGAACTTCGCGCGTCTTGCTAAGCAGCGGGGTATTGCCAGCGGCCTTTGTCGCCATAGCACTCAATCTCCTGCTGCCCGAGGAGAAGCCGCAACAATGACTGGCAGAGTGCTGATCCACAATGCGCTGGTGCTGGTTACTGTCAACGATGCGGGCGAGGAGATAGCGGGCGCCAGCCTGTTGATCGAGAACGGCGTGATCATCGGCGTGACCAGCGATGCCGCAGCGATCGCGCAATTTGCGGCACACGAAGTCATCGATGCCACCGGATGTGTGGTGACGCCGGGCCTCGTCAATACCCATCATCACCTGTTCCAGACGCTCACCCGCATGGTGCCCCAGGCGCAGGATGCCTTGCTGTTTGGCTGGCTGCGCGAACTTTACCCGATCTGGTCGCGCCTGACGCCAGACGATATTGCCCTGTCGACGCGGCTTGGCCTTGGCGAACTGGCGCTTTCGGGCTGCACCATGTCGAGCGATCACCTTTATCTGTTTCCCAATGGTGCGCGGCTTGACGACAGCATCGGCGCGGCGGGCGAAGTGGGCCTGCGCTTTCACGCAACGCGCGGCGCGATGAGCATTGGCGAGAGGGACGGTGGCTTGCCACCCGATGCTTTGGTAGAGGAGGAGGCCGCGATCCTTGCCGATTGCCAGCGCGTCGTCAGCACTTTTCACGATCCGCACGCGGGCGCGCTGGTACGCGTGGGGCTTGCGCCATGCTCGCCCTTTTCGGTGAGCCGCGAGCTTATGCGCGATACAGCGCTCCTCGCGCGTGAGCTTGGCGTCATGCTGCACACACATCTGGCCGAGAATGACGAGGATGTCGCTTATTCGCTGGAGAAATTCGGCTGCCGTCCGGGGGAATATGCCCGCGATCTGGGCTGGACCGGCGAGGATGTGTGGCATGCGCACTGCGTCAAGCTCGATAGCTCCGAAATTGACCTGTTCGCCGCGAGCCGCACTGGTGTCGCGCATTGCCCCTCCTCGAATTGCCGTCTGGGATCGGGAATTGCGCCCGTTCGCGCAATGCGTGATGCGGGCGTGCGGGTGGGGCTGGGGGTCGATGGGTCGGCCTCGAATGATGCAGGTCACCTGCTCAATGAGGCGCGCCAGGCTATGTTCGTGCAACGCCTTGCCGCTGGCGCGGATGCCATGGGCGCACGCGAGGCCTTGCATATTGCAACGCGTGGCGGGGCGCAGGTCTTGGGCCGTGATGATCTGGGCCAATTGGCTCCGGGCAAGCGCGCTGACGTGGCTATCTGGGATACGAACCGCATTGCTTTTGCCGGGGGTTGGGATCCTGTCGCCGCGCTGGTCCTGAGCGGGCCGCACCGCGTGCGCGATCTGCTGGTCGAGGGGCGCCGCGTCGTCGAAGGCGGGCGCATCGCGACATTCGATTTGGCGCGCGATATTCAGTCCGCAAAAGGCGTTGTCGCCAGACTTTCGGGCTGCTGAGCGAAGCTAGCGGCCTTTAGCTTCGCTCAGGATTCGGGATAGCCAGCCCTGTTTAGACCAGCCTAGTCCAGACCAGCCTTGTCGAGGTAAGGGAGCAGGTGCAGGCTGAACAGCGCGGCTTGCCGAGCGGCAATCGGGCCAAGGCGCAAGTAATCATCGTTAGGTGCTTCTTGCGCGACATTGCTGCCGCCGCGCACCACGATGCAGGGAATTCCCAGCGTCACGCAGATATGCGCAAGCGGGGCTGATTCCATTTCCATGATGTCGGTGTTGAACAGGCTGCGCAAATTGGCGATGCGCTGCTCGGTCACGCCGAACAGGTCCGAGGATGAGACCACGCCGCGTCGCGCCGCAATCTGGTAGGTTGCGTCATTGGCGGTGACGGTCGGCGCTTCATAGGAGGCGATTGCCGCGTCTGCGAGTTCCAGCAAGGAAGCTGGCGGAGAGAAACCGTTCTCGAGTTCGGCGCCGTCATTGGGGCCGTTGAAAGGGCGATAGACCATGTCTTCGCGGGTGAGGCTGCCGTAATCATGTTCATACATGATGGTCGCCACAATCACATCGCCCGTCCGCAAATCCGGGTTTACCCGCGCGCCCGTCCCGCTCATCAGAACGAGGCGAGGCGAGAACTGCGTGACGAACAGTGTGGCGGTCGATGCGGTGTAGGTCTTGCCGATGCCGGTGATGGCGACAATCGCGTGCTGCCCGGCAATCTCGCCTTCCCAATAGGGAATGCCCCAGAGCATCTTCTTCTCGGGATTCGTCATCGCATCAACGAAGGGCGGGATTTCCTGCGGCACCGCGCCAAGGATCAGCACCGTGTCCTTTGGCTCGTAATGCACCGCCGTGACGGGGCCCTCGGTGGCAACAGCGTTTGCCGGAGCCAAGGCCGAGGCGAGAGCGGCAAGCGCGGTGGCGAGCACGGCTTTCGCGGCACGCGGGACGAGCCGGCTCATGGGCATCTGGTTCATGAACAAGGCTCCTCTCCGCCGGGGACGCAATTCTCGTAGATATCCCAATTGCCCAGCAATTCGTCGATCACCGTGCCGCCCACGAGATAAAGGCTTTCCACAGAGGGCACCAATCCGGCGAAACCCTCGTTTTCGCGCAGCAGATACTCGGCAGCGGTAAAACCCGGGGGAGGCATTGTGTAATTGCTTCCCGAGCGCAGGACCATGAAGCGGT
>DAIQNS010000163.1:0-5573 GCA_036788315.1 Alteraurantiacibacter sp.
TGTATTCTCTCCTTGCAGAGAGCTCGCGCGGCGTTGGGACCGCGTGGCCCGCTGAGCGCACTAGAGCAGCACGCGAAGGAGTCAATGGCCATGGGACGAAAGCCGGTAGTTGTGCGCAGAGCTGCAAAGCGCCGGGTTCGGCCAGTGTTCACGAAGGACGCGGCAGACAGACGAACATGAAACGACGCCCAAACCGGACGATATCAGGCCTTGCCGTAATCGTGCCCCTGGCACTGGCGCTTTCAGCTTGCGGCATTGTCGGCGATGGGCAGACCGGCGAGCGCGGGGTGCGGCCCGGTGCGCAAGGTCAAGCCATTTCCAACGCGCCGGAGACGCGCGCGTGCCATACGCGGCTGGGCACGATGGGTGCGCGCTTCACGCCGCTGCCCGATCGCTATCTTGACGCAGGATGCTCGCAAATCGGTACAGTGCAATTGCAGGCCATGGCAGGCGACAGTGGGCAATTGGCTGCGACCAATCTGGGCCCGGTGACATGCCCCGTGGCGGAAGCTTTCGCGGGTTGGGCACGGTTCGGCGTGGACCGGGCGGCGCGGCAATATTTTGGCGCGCGCCTTGCCAGCATCGAGACTTTCGGCAGCTATTCATGCCGCAATGTGGCAGGCTCGAGCCGCCGCTCGGCGCATGCCACGAGCGACGCGATCGACGTCTCGGCTTTCGTGCTCGCGGACGGACGGCGCATATCGCTTATCGAGGATTGGAACGGCACCCCGCAGGAGCGCCAGTTTTTGCGTGCGGTGATGGCAAGCGCCTGCCGCCGCTTCGATACGGTGCTCGGCCCCGACTACAACGCTGCCCACCGCGACCATTTTCACTTCGAAGGCGTGCGGCAGGGAAGCGGGTTCTGCCGCTAGTCGCGCAGATTGCGTCGCCCGGCAAAGGGAGCGCTGCAAAGGGAGCGCACGGCGCAGGCAGGGGTCCGGAAGGGGGTGCCTGCCCCGCCCCCGCTGCTAGCGCGCGGGCGTGTTCGGGATTTCCATGATCATCGCGGGCTGCGCCAATGCCGCCGAAACGTCCCGCTTGGCGACCGCTTCGGGCCGTTCCTCTTCGGCAAAGTCCGCTTCGAGGCGCAAACGCACCGCTTCGGCAGCATGGTTGGCGCCCAGCTTTTCCATCATGTTGGCCCGGTGAATTTCCACCGTGCGCGGGCTGATTTCCAATTCGCGCGCAATTGCCTTGTTCGAACAGCCTTCCGAGAGCCAGTCGAGCACTTCGCGCTCGCGCTTGGACAGGCTGCGGATGCGGCGGCGGGCATCGACCAGCCGGCGGCGCGCTTCAGCATGGCGACCGCCATCCGAATGCACATGCGAGATCATGCGCCGCAATTCTTCTTCGCTCAGCGGCAATTGCATGTAATCGAGCGCACCGGCCTGAATGGCTTCGACCACTTCGACCACACCCGGCTCGCTCGAAGCGGCGACCAGCGGCACCCAGATGCCTTCTTCGCCGAGCACTTCGAGCAGGGCCATGACGCCGTTTTGCAAAAGATCTTCACAGGCAATGATCACCCCCGAATGCGGCGGGCGATCGAACAATTCGTCCAGATCCGAGTAAACTTCGGCATGATGGCCCATGGCCATCGCAAGGCGCGATTGTTCCGCTCTGGAGCGGCTGCTGCCGCCGACGATGTGAAGTGTAATGCGTTCGTTATCCATGTCCTATTTTGTGCACACAGATGCGAAGCACTTCACGCGCAAGTCATGCGGAATTCCACCTAATAGGACGGTAAAACCAAAAAAACCCTAGCAATTCCCGTCGCTTCACACAGTCCATTTCGGAGATATTCCCGTATGATTGCGCTCAGAAACTTCCCGTATAGCGCGATCTGCTCGCCTAAGTGTTGGCGCTTGGCTTGGTGAAGCTGTAATCCGGGAGGCCGTGAAACGCCTCGCGCAGCGCATCGCCCCAACGCGAGGAGATGGCGTTGAAGTAGGGATCGTCCTGTTCGATGCGCCGCTCATGCAGCGGCTCGAAGCGCCCGCGCTCGATCACCAGCAGATCGAGCGGCAGGCCAACCGAGAGGTTTGCCTTGAGCGTTGAATCGAAGCTGACCGTGAGCAATTTCACCGCATCCTCGAAGCTCATGTCGCGGTCATATCCGCGGATCAGGATCGGGCGGCCATATTTCGTCTCGCCGATCTGGAAGAAGGGCGTATCGAAACTCGCCTCGATGAAATTGCCTTCGGGATAGATCAGGAACAGCCGCGGCTCCATCCCCTTAATCTGGCCCGCGAGAATGATCGAGGCAGTGAACCGACCGCTGCCGCTTTGACCGTTCTGCTGCTGCGTGGTGTTCACCGTTTCGCGCAGCAGCTTGCCGATTTCCACCGCGACCTGAAACATGGTGGCATGATCGAGGAAGGAATGGTTGCGCTCTGCCGGGGCCTTGGTGCGCTCTTCCAGCCGGCTGATGACCGCCTGTGTCGTGGCCAGATTGCCCGCAGTCATCACCGCGATCAACCGCTCGCCGGGAACCGACCAGTGGAACATCTTGCGAAACACCGAAATGTTGTCGACGCCCGAATTGGTGCGCGTGTCGCTCATCAGGACGAGGCCCTTGTCGAGCACCATGCCGCAGCAATAAGTCATATCCTGTTTGCCCTCATCCGGGCCCCATGCCCCTAGCCTGGAGCGGGCCCGCTATTGTTGTGTGTCCTGCTGCTCGACCGCGAGGGATACCGTCAGATCCTGTCGCATGCCGCCAAAGCTTATCCCCGTGATCGGTGCAGCATCCCTGTAATCCCTGCCCGTTGCCACGCGGACATAGCGCGGATCAGGCGAAATGCCATTGGAGATATCGAACCCGACCCAGCCCAGCCCCTGCACATAGGCCTCGGCCCAGGCATGCGTGGCCTCCTGCTCGACCCGGTCATCCATCATCAGATAGCCCGACACATAGCGCGCAGGGATCTCCAGCATGCGCGCGGCGCCAATGAAGATATGCGCATGGTCCTGACACACGCCATTGCCATCCAGGGCCGCTTCTTCCGCAGTCGTGGTGACCTGTGTGCTACCGGTGAGATAGCTGACATTGTCGCGGATCACCGAGGAAAGATTGTGCAAGGTGGTGACCATGCCATCATTGCTGCGCTCGACCTGCGCGATCAATTGCCGCACCTTGGAGCCGGGCCTGGTGAGACTGGTCTGGGCAAGGAATGCCCACAAGGGCAAGTGCCCGGCATGCTGGCCGATTACCCCTGCATTGTCCTCGGTCTGCACCTCGCCCTGGCATGAAACCATGACTTCGCGCGCGCCTTCCTCCACCGCCAGCAGAGTGACGGAATTGAAATTCTGATCGTCATAGCTGAATTGCCTGATCCCGCCCTCGATATCCATCTGCCAGTTGAGAATGCGCTGCCCCTGCGTCTCCTTGGGCGTCAGCCGCAAGCGCTGCACCCCGTGCTGCACGGGCTCGGAAAAGCGATATCGGGTGGTATGGCGGATGGAGAGGCGCATGATCTGTGTCCGGTCTGGTCGATCGCCCGGTCAGGCGATGAAGCGGTAATCCTCCGTGATGGCATTGGCGAGGGATTGGTTGTTGCCGATGAATTCGAGCAGGAACTGGTGCAGCCCCTGATCGAAGATATCCTCGATGGTCTTGCCCGCCAAGCGCTGATCGGCAAGCCGCATGTGCTCGCAGGCAGAGCGCTCCTCGCCATGCAGCAAAGCCAGCTCGGCGAGCGTTTCGCGCAAGGCAGTATAGGAATAGGCAAGGCTGCGGGGAAAACTGTCGTTGAAGATCAGGAAAGCGGCAATCGAGCGGGCATCCATGCGGCCTGCATTGATCCATTGAAACGCACGTTCCGCCGAAAGCGAGCGCAGCACATTGTCCCACTGCGAAGTATCGAGCGCGGTACCGACATACGAGAGCGAGGGCAGCAGCAGATAATATTTCACATCGAGAATGCGTGCCACATTGTCAGCGCGCTCGATGAAAGTGCCCAGCCGCGCAAAATGATATCCCTCGCCGCGCAGCATCGAGCCATGCGTGGCCCCGCGCGCCTGCGTGGTTTCCCGGCGGATGGCAGCGAGCGTCAGGTTGAGATTGGTCTCCTTGACGGGCCTTGCAAGCAGATCGCGCAAGCTCATCCAGCCCTCGTTGATCGCTTCCCAGACTTCGCTGGTAATGGCCGAACGGCTGATCCGTGCATTGGTTCGCGCGCGCTCGAACATCGAGAGGACATTTTCCGGATTGCTTCTGGCGCGCAGTACGAAATCGCACACCTGCGCGCTCTGATAGCTGGAATATTGCGCCTCATACCCCGACCGCAGGCCCAGCGTGGTGAGCACCGAGCGCCATTCCTCTACCGCCATGTCCGGCCCGCGCGTCAAGGTCATGCGCTGGCCCGCAGCGAGCAGGCGGGCGGTATTCTCGGCCCGCTCAAGATAGCGGTAAAGCCAGAAGATCGAATTGGCGACCCGGCCTAGCATGCGATCAGCCCTGCCATCAGTCGTCCAGCACCCAGCTGTCCTTGGTGCCGCCGCCTTGCGAGGAATTGACCACCAGCGAGCCCTTCTTGAGCGCCACGCGCGTCAGGCCGCCGGGGGTGATGTCGATCCCATCGGGCGAACTGAGCACGAAAGGGCGCAGATCGACATGGCGCGGGGCCAGCCCGCTGCGCGTGAAGATGGGACAGGTCGAAAGCGACAGCGTGGGCTGCGCGATGTAATTGTCGGGGTTGGCTTCGAGCTTCTTGCGGAAGGTGGCGATTTCCTTGCGCGAGGACGTGGGCCCGATGAGCATGCCATAACCCCCCGAACCATGCACTTCCTTGACCACCAGCTCCGCCAGATTGTCGAGCACGTATTTGAGCGAGTCCGGATCGGCGCAGCGATAGGTATCGACATTGGGTAGCAGCGGCTTTTCACCGGTATAAAACTCGACGATTTCGGGCATGAAGGAATAGATCGCCTTGTCATCGGCAACGCCCGTGCCCGGCGCATTGGCAATGGTGATATTGCCTGCGCGATAAACGTCCATGATCCCCGGTACGCCCAGAACGCTGTCGGGCTGGAAAGTCAGCGGGTCGAGGTATTCGTCATCGATGCGGCGATAAAGCACATCGATCGGCCTGAACCCGGCAGTCGTGCGCATCTGCACCTTGCCATCGATGATCTGCAAATCGCTGCCTTCGACCAATTGCACGCCCATCTGATCGGCCAGGAAGGCATGCTCGAAATAGGCCGAATTGTAGATGCCCGGCGTCATCACCGCGATCGTGGGCATATCCCCTGCCCCTTCGGGCGCGCAGGCGGCAAGGCTCTTGGCGAGCCGCCGGGGATAATCGGAAACCGGCTGTACCTTCACCCGGCTGAACAGCTCGGGGAACATCGCCATCATCGTCTCGCGGTTTTCGAGCATGTAGGAGACGCCCGAGGGCGTGCGTGCATTGTCCTCCAGCACGAGAAAATCATCCGGGCCGGTGCGCACCAGATCGATGCCGACAATATGCGTGTAAATCCCTCCCGGTGGCGAGAAGCCGACCATTTCGGGAAGCCAGGCAGCATTGTTGCGGAACAGGCGTTCGGGCAGGCGGCCCGAGCGGATGATGTCC
>DAIQNS010000164.1:0-1275 GCA_036788315.1 Alteraurantiacibacter sp.
GGTGCCCGCGACCACTTTGCAATGCTCGCCCGCCGCCGCCTTGGCATCCTCCATCATCGCGCGCCCGCCGCTGGCATGCACAGTCACGATCGCGGGTTCGAGCACGTGGATGGCCTGCATCGCGCCGGCCACAGTGTTGGGAATATCGTGCAGCTTGAGATCGAGAAAGATCGGCAAGCCGCTGGCGTGCGCAATTTCCAGAACGCCATGCGTACCGTGCGCGCAAAAGAATTCGAGGCCCAGCTTGACCCCGCCGACATGGCCCTTGACCTTGTCGAGCAAGGCTTTGCCGGCCTCGATCTGAGGAAGATCGAGCGCGAGATAGACCGGATTGGCCACTATGCGAGATTGCCGCGCGAAGTGGGCGTCATGCCGGTGTCATCGGGCGCGAGCGGTGTTTCCGGCTCGGGTTCCGGCTCTGGCTCTGGCTCTGGCTCTGGCTCGTGCGTGTAATCTGCTGCGACGGGCGTTGCCGCTGCGGTGCGGGCGGCGTTTTCGAGGCTCGCGATCTTGCGCTTCAACTGCCACTTGCTGGTGCGGTGATACAGCCACAGGGGCACGAAACCGATCGCAAAGGAGACGATGACGATTGCCGGGATCTTGGTATCCACCACCAGCCCCTGCCAGATGCGGACGGTAACGGTCGGATCCCAGTTGACGATCGAGAACAGCAGCAATCCGAGCAGCAGCAGCACCCAGAGGATCGTGCGGATGATTTGCATATCGTCTCTCCAGCTTCCCTTTGCGCGCGATGCTAGGCAAATTGCCGCGGAATTGAAAGCCTTGCGCTCAATCGCCGAAAACGCGGGCGAAAATCGTGTCGACGTGCTTGAAGTGATATTCAAGGTCGAAGCGCTCATCGAGCTCGGCTTCGGAAAGCGCGGCGGTCACTTGCGGATCGGCCTTGAGCAGATCGAGCAGCATGAGTTCGCCATCCGATTCCCACACCTTCATCGCATTGCGCTGAACCAGATGATAGGCATCCTCGCGGCTCACCCCGTTCTGTGTGAGCGCGAGCAGCACGCGCTGCGAATGGATGAGGCCGCCCATGCGGTCCATATTCTTGCGCATGCGCTCTGGGTAGATCAGCAGCTTGTCGATCACGCCGGTCAGCCGTTTCAAGGAGAAGTCGAGCGTGATGCAGGCATCAGGGCCGATGAACCGCTCCACCGAGGAGTGCGAAATATCGCGCTCATGCCACAGCGCGACGTTTTCGAGCGCGGGCAGGGCATAGGACCGGATCATCCGCGCCTGCCCGGTGAGGTTCTCGGTCAG
>DAIQNS010000164.1:1285-5567 GCA_036788315.1 Alteraurantiacibacter sp.
AAGAACCCTTCTGGCCGGGGGAGAAATATTCCTCCGCCTCGAGCACTTCGGTGCGCTGCAGATGGCGCACTTCGATGGCGAGGCGCTCCATCGAGCTGGCAATCACCGCCAGCACGGAAAAGAACATCGCGTGCCGGTCGCGCGGGATAACCTGCGTGCTCACCGGCTCGACCGCGAGGCCCAGTTGGCCTGCGACATATTCCTCCACACGCGGATCGATATTGGCAAAGGTGCCCACCGCGCCCGAAATTGCGCAAGTGGCGATATCTTCGCGCGCGGCGATGAGGCGCTTCTTGCAGCGCGCAAACTCGGCATAGGCCTGTGCCAGCTTGAGCCCGAAAGTCACCGGCTCTGCATGGATGCCATGGCTGCGACCGATGGTGGGGGTGAATTTGTGCTCCATCGCGCGGCGCTTGATCGCCGCCAGCAATTCGTCGAGATCGGCCAGCAAGATATCCGCCGAGCGCGCCAGCTGCACCGCGAGCGTGGTATCGAGCACATCCGAGCTGGTCATGCCCTGATGCATGAAGCGCGCCTCATCGCCGACATTTTCCGCAACCCAGGTGAGGAAAGCGATGACGTCGTGCTTGGTCACCGCTTCGATCGCGTCGATCGCGGGCACATCAATTGCCGGGTTCGTCGCCCACCAGTCCCATAAGGCTTTGGCGGCACTTTCTGGCACGACGCCCAGCTCGGCCAGCTTCTGCGTCGCGTGCGCCTCGATCTCGAACCAGATGCGATAGCGCATTTCCGGTTCCCATATCGCGGTCATTTCGGGGCGGGCATAACGGGGGACCATGGTGAACTCCGGCAAGGGTCTTGGCGTAAGGGTTTCAGGCGCGGCGGCTAGGCTCCACGGTGCTTCTTGGCAAGAGGGCAGCTTTCAGCGCTTTGGGGATGGCCGCGGTCGGCCAAGGCACGATGCCGGTACATGAATTGCGATAAAACGATGCATCAAGGGGATAAACCGATTGCGCTGCACAATTGCGGGGTTACCGTGTCCTTCACTCGAAATCATTGGTCAGGACTGATATGACGCGGCTTTTTCTCGGTGTGGCACCTTTCGCGCTGATCGCAGGCGCGGCACATGCCGGGGATACGGTCCTTTACGAGGATGCGCCCGGCTGGGTCCAGCAGGCCGACGTTCTGGCGCTCGCCAAAAGCTCGCAGCGCGCGCAACTGCTGTATGAGTGGCAATACCGGATCGAGGACGGCGTGGTCCATGCCTATACCGACCGCGCCATCCGCATCGACAACCCGCAAACGCTGATGCAGGAGAACACGCTGAGCATCGCATGGCTGCCCGACAAGGGCGATCTGACGATCCACCGGCTTGAGATCATCCGCAATGGCGAGATTATCGATCTGCATGCCAATGGCGCTTCCTTTGAAGTTCTGCGCCGCGAGCAGGGGCTTGAACAGCGCCTGCTCGATGGCGAATTGACCGCGACGCTATCGGTACCGGGCCTGCGCGAGGGGGACGTGCTGCGCACTGCCTTTACCACCTCGACCGACGATCAGGCGCTTGGCGACGAGGTTCAAGTCACGCAGCTCTTGTTCAATGAGCCCTGGCTGGTGGGGCAATCGCGCGCTGTGGTGAGCTGGCCCGCGGATGAGGAAATGTATTGGGGCGCGGAAGAACCCGCTGGCCTGACCGGGCCGGTGCGGCGCGGCGATGACATGGTGATCGACCTCAGCCTGCCCTTGGCCAAGCCCGAGCAACTGCCAGCCGACGCTCCGTGGCGCTTCCGCCGCCCCACGGTGCTGCGCGTGGGCAGCTTTGCCAGTTGGGACGAACTTTCGCAGGTCATGTATCCGCACTTTGCGCAGGCGGCGCAAGTAGCTCAAGGCTCCCCGGTCGCCGAGCAGGCGCGCGCGATCATGGCCAAAAGCTCCGACCCGCGCCAGCGTGCGGCACTGGCCACGCAACTGGTGCAGGACGAGGTCAGCTATTTGTTGAACGGCCTTAATGGCGGCAATTACTTACCCCAGTCTGCCGAACAGACGTGGAAATTGCGCTATGGTGACTGCAAGGCGAAATCCGTGCTGCTCCATGCGCTGCTCACCGAGATGGGCATCAATTCGCAGGTCGTGCTGGTCAGCTCGGGCGGCGGCGATGCAGTACCTGAATTGCTGCCTTTGCCCGCAGCCTTCGATCACATGATTGTGCGCGCGCAGATCGACGAGGTGAATTACTGGCTCGATGGCACCAGCGCCGGCACGCGGCTGAGCAATATCGACGCGGTGCCGCCCTTCTGGCACGCGTTGCCGCTGACGGCGCAGGGCACCGGTCTGGTGGCCATGGAGCAGCGCAACCCTGCACAGCCGCAGGTCATGCTCGATGTTCGTCTGGACCATTCGGCCGGCGTTGATTTGCCGGTGCTCGTCACATTCGATTTTCATCTCCGGGGCCCGGCAAGCGCGCAGATGCGGGCCATCGTCGATGCTGATGATCCGCAATTGCTGCGCCGCCTGGCCAGCACGTTCAATCCCGGCGGCCTCGAGGGAATGCAGGTCAGCGATCTTTCGGTGACTTACGATCACGAGCTTGCCGAAGCGGTGATCACCGTCAAGGGCGTGGCTTCCACCGATTTCAGCTGGGAAAATGGTCGGATGCGCTTGAATCTGTCGGACTCGATGGCAAGTGCGAGCTTCAATCCCGACCGCTCGCGCACAAGCTGGCGCGATATTCCGGTGGTGACGCAGGGCACCAGCCGCATTGCAAGAGATCAGTCGATTGTGCTGCCGGGGGCAGGCGCGGGATATCGCCTGATCGGCGAACCGCAGATTGATGCGAACTTTGCCAACACCAGGTTTGTTATGGATGCCGCGCTTGAAGGCGGCGTTCTAAAGATGTCGTCCGAAACGATCAATCTGCTTGGCGAAATAGCCTCCGCCGATCTGCCCGAAGCGCGCCGTGCCGCGCGCATGATCAGCTCGCGCTCGCTCGAAGTGGCTCCGCCCGAGGATTTCACTTGGCGCTGGGAACGCACCGCGAAAGAGCGTGCCGCGCTGGCAGTGCCGATCCTCGAAGCCTATGATCAGGCGGTGCTGTTTGCCGAAAAGGACAATCACGTCCCGCTGCAATGGCAAGCCTCGTTCAAATCGAGCATCTTCGATTTTCCTGCCGCGCTGAAGGATTATGACTGGCTGGTCGATGTCGACCCGGGCCGCTGGGCCTATCAGCAGCGCGCGATGACGCATTATGCGCTGGGCAACCGGGAAGCGGCCATCGCCGATATGCGCTTGGCGATGGATGTCGATGACGGCAACAGCAGCGCTTTCCAGCTGATCGACTGGCTCGCCTATGAAAACAAGATCGACGAAGCCGAGGAGATGCTTTTCGCGCTGCCTGTAAGCGAAGCCGAAAAAGTCGTCTTTGCCGACAAGCAAGCGTCGCTTGCTGCTTTGGCGGGCCGCGTCGCGGAGGGGCATGAGGTCCTGCTCGCGATGGTGCAGGAAAAGCCGCAGGATGCCAGTGCGCTCAACGCCGATTGCTGGTTCCGCGGCCTGTTCAGCCATGCGCTCGAGGATGCGCTTGCCGTCTGCACAAGGGCTATCGAACGTTCTGATGCGCCCGCTGCCGCGCTCGATAGCCGCGCTCTGGTCAATTATCGGACGGGCGACTTGCAGGCCGCGCTAGCCGATGCTGACGCCGCGCTTTCGCTTGAGCCGTGGCTCGGCGCGACGCATTATCTGCGCGGCATCGTGCTGTTGGATAGGGACCGGAAAGAGGAAGGCCGGCGCGCGGTCAATTCGGCACTCACCATGTCACCCGAGCTGGAATTCATCTATGCAAGACACGGTCTGAAGCCCGCGCGCTAGATCATCCCCCGGGCCCGCAGGCTCACATGTCCCTCGCGCCCGACGATCACATGATCGTGCACCACGATATTCATTAGCCGCCCCGCTTCGATCAGGCGCTGGGTGATCTGGATGTCGGCCTTGCTCGGCTCGGGATTGCCCGAGGGGTGATTGTGCACCAGGATCACCGCAGAGGCTCCGCGATTATACGCGGTGCCGATGACTTCGCGCGGATGGATCGAGGCCTCGTTGATCGTCCCGTCATGCACCTGCTGATCGAGGATCAGGCGGTTGCGCGAATCGAGATAAAGCACGCGCACGCGCTCATGCGTGAGATGCGCCATGTCGATCGCGAGGTAGTCGATCAGCGCCTGCCAGCTTCCCAGCACCGGCTTTTCCGATAGCTCGCTGCGCGCCATGCGCCTTGCGGCAAGCGCGGCGATCTTGAGCGCCCCGACGCTCGCATCGCTCACGCCCT
>DAIQNS010000165.1:0-5557 GCA_036788315.1 Alteraurantiacibacter sp.
TCGCGCACAATTACGAGCAGGGCGAACTGCTGACCGATTTTCACGACGACATCGATGCCGAGCGCGACATCATCCGCCGTTCGGTCGAGATGTACGAGAAGCACGCCGGAAAAAAGCCGCGCGTGTGGCTTTCCAGCTCGCTGCGCGGAACCCTCAATACCCCCACGATCCTCGTGGAAGAAGGCTTCAAGGCCTATTGCGATATCATGAATGACGACCAGCCTTACATGATCCGTACCGATGCCGGGCCAATCGTGGCAACGCCCTATTCCAACGTCATCAATGATTTCACCATCCTCACCCGCAACAACCGCACAACCGACGAATATCGCGATCTGCTGATCGAGGAATTGAGCGTGCTGCACAAGGAAGGCGCGAAAACCGGGCGGATCATGAATGTCGGCCTGCACCCGCATGTCTCGGGCCGCGCGTACACGATCCGCGCACTGCGCGAATTCATCGAATACGCGCAAGGCCTCGACGGGATATGGTGGGCCACGCGCGAAGAGATCGCCGATTGGTATGCTAGCAATCACGAAGTGCATTTCCCCGGACAGCTGGACTAGCCCGGCAACAGCGGCATCGTACAGCATGGCTGTGGCGCATGCGCAACACTATGGCACGCACCGACCTCGTGATGCGTTGTTGCTGCAAATCTGCCTTACCTATCGCACGGTTTATGACGCTGATTTACATACATAAAAGGCATACTATCTGACAGGTGGATAAGATACTTTGTCCCTGCTGAACGCGACTGAGACCCGCTAGGTTGCTGCCATCCAACCGTAAGACTGAAGTTTTTTGGCAACGGTGAAAGGGGAGAGAAGCAGATGACACGTATTGTGATCAAATCCGGTATCAGTGCAGGCGCGATGGCTACCATGCTGGCGTTCCCGGCGATAGCCATTGCGCAGGATACAGGCGAAGTCGGCGCCACGGGTCCATCGGCGAACAACGTTATCATCGTCACTGCGCGAAACCGGGAGGAAAGTCTTCAGGACGTGCCGCTCGCCATTACCGCTTTTGGCGAAGAGGATATCGACCGTCTCGGCCTCCAGGGTCTGGATGACGTCGCCCGCTTCACGCCGGGCCTCAGCTTCGAGAGCTTTTCGGGCGGCTTCGCGCTTCCGGTCATTCGCGGGCAAGCGCAATCGCGCGTGACTGCGCTCGAAACCAATGTCTCCACCTTTTATGATGGCATCTATATCCCGCGTGCATGGGCCGTCGATGTGGGCACCGCCAATCTCGAGCGCATCGAAATCGTCAAGGGCCCGCAAAGCGCGCGCTATGGCCGCAACGCCTTTGCCGGCGCGATAAACTATATCCCGCGCAAGGCCGAAATGACAGGCGAGATCAACGGCATGGCCGAAGCCACCATCGGCAGCGACAAGCGATATGACGGCAGCGCCTTCCTCAACATTTCCGCCAATGATCAGATGGGGGTGGCCGGTTCGATCAACTATTCGGAATTTGATGGCAGCTGGGAAAATTCCCACCCGTTCAGCAATCTCGGCCTCGACAAGGGCACCAATGGCAATATCGGCGGGTGGGAAAACTTCTCCGCCACGCTTTCGGTGATTGCCGAGCCGGTCGAAGGGCTCACGCTCGAGACTTCCTATGCCTGGTCGGATATCGCCAATGAAGGGCGGGCCTCGCGCTATGTGTCTGACCGGTTCGGCGGCATTGTCGATCCCGATGACATCACCGCCACCGACAGCGGCCTGCGCCCGATCACCAATTGCGGAGCGCAGCGCGGAACCGCGCCCAACCGCTATTTCCCGCTCGTCTGCGGCGAATATCCCGAGCCTGCCGAAACCGCTCTGCTCGATCCGCGCGCTTACGGCACGCATTCCAAGACTGGCATTTTCCGCGCGCGCGCCGAATATGACTTCGGCCAGGGCTTCGCGCTGTCCTATCTGTTCGGGAACATCGACGGCGACGTTGATATCGGCACCAGCGGCGAGCCCGACCCGATCAACTGCGGCACCGTGGTCACCGGCTTGTGCAATTTCCAGGTGACCCCTGTTGGCGACATCAATTACGACAGCCACGAATTGCGCCTGACCTTTGCTGCAGGCGATGCGATCAGCGGCGCGATCGGCGGCTTCTATTCGGATGGCACCGACAACAGCACCTTCACCAGCGTGAACCTCCCGCCGGTCACCAGCGCCACGAATTTCTTTCCCTTCGTCGGCAATTCCGCGCCCGGCACGCCCGGCGCGCTAAACATTCTGCTCGGCAACGAAACGATCGAGACGCAGGTGAAAGCCGTGTTCGGCGAAATCCTGTGGACTTCAGGCGACGGGCTGACACGTGTGGGCGCCGAAGCGCGCTATGCGGAAACCGAGATTACGTCGACCAACAACCGCGCCGCGACGGGGCCCAACAATCCCCTGAACAAGACTTTCAAGGAAGTCACCCCGCGCTTCACTATCGAGCGCGATCTCAATCCCGATGTCATGCTTTACGCCACTGCGGCGCGCGGCGCGAAGGCCGGGGGCTTCAATTCCACGGCGCGCAACGTGGCTGACCTCGCTTTCGATCCGGAGTACAACTGGACCTATGAAGCAGGCCTCAAGGGCAGCCTCGCCGATGGCCGCCTCGTCTTCGATGCGGCGGTGTTCTACACCGATTGGACCGACATCCAGATCAACTCGGCCGATTTCGACCCGGCCAATCCCACCAATCCCAACGTGCCCACGATCACCAAGAATTTGGGCAATGCGGAGATTTACGGGATCGAGATCGCGGCGCAGCTTTATGTGACCGACAATGTCTCGTTCAATGCCAGCTTCTCGCACAGCGAAGGCGAATACGCCGAGGGCACATTCGACAGCCGCTTCAGCCGCGGTGCTCCGGGCGCGACGGTTCCGTGCGACGATATCGTGTGCAGCACGGATGGCGACATCTCGGGCAACGCCATCGAACGCACCACGCCGACGCAGGCTGCGGGCGGCGTGCAGTATGAAGGATCCTTCGGCAACAACGATTATTTCGCGCGTATCGACGGCAGCTGGCAGGCCGAATTCTTCGGCGATGCGGCCAACCTTTCGATCATCCCTGAGCGGTTCCTCGTCAATGCGGCTTCGGGCATCACCTTCTCCGATACGATCAGCGTGCGCATCTGGGCGCGCAATCTGCTCGACAAGAAGTATGTCTCGAACGCCTTTGCCGTGCTGCTGCCTTTCGGCAATACCTACGGCGCCTTCTACGGCGAACGCCGCACTTTCGGGCTGACCGGTTCGGTCGAATTCTAGGCGCCGCAAAGCGCGCATACAAAAACGGCGCCGATCCTTCGCAGGTCGGCGCCGTTTTGCTGTTCGTGGTAAGCGCCGTCAGACGATCGCGCAGACCGTCTTCAGTTCCAGATAGTTTTCGAGCGCGGCCTGCCCGCTGTCGCGGCCATAGCCTGATTGCTTCATTCCGCCGATGGGGAGCGAGGCATCGTAGAAGGCGTGGCCGTTGATCCACACGGTGCCTGCGTTGATCCGGTCGGCCATCCGCGTCGCGTTCGAGAGCCCCTGCGTCCAAATGCCTGCCGCAAGGCCATAGTGGCTGTCATTGGCGGCGGCGATCACTTCCTCGGTCTCGTCAAAAGGCGTGACCACGAGCACCGGGCCGAACACTTCCTCGCGCACGATCTCGGCATCGGGCTTGGCATCGGCGACCACTGTGGGGGTGATGAAGCTCGCATTGGGGCCGATGGCCTCGCCGCCGGTCACGATGCTCGCGCCTGCCGCGCGGCTGCTTTCGATGAAGCTTGAGACCTTGCCCGCGTGCTTCTGGCTGACAAGCGGACCCATGTGCGTGGCCGGATCAAGCCCGTGGCCCAGCGTGATGCCTTGTGCCGCGCCCGCCACCCCTTCGACCACGCGGTCATAGACCGAGCGGTGCGCATAGAGCCGCGAACCTGCGATGCACACTTGCCCGCCGTTGAAGAAAATCGCATTGGCCGCGCCCGCAATCGCGGCATCGAGATCGGCATCGGGCATGATGATTACCGGCGATTTGCCGCCGAGTTCAAGGCTCACGCGCTTCAGATTACCCGCCGAGGCCAGCAGCACCGCGCGGCCCGTCTGCGTCGAGCCGGTGAAGGCGACCTTGTCCACATCCTTGTGCGCCGCCAATGCTGCGCCCGCTTCCGCGCCAAGCCCGGTGATGAGATTGACCACGCCATCGGGCAGCCCGGCTTCCTGCATCAATTCGAGCAGGCGCACGGCCGTGAGCGAGGTATCCTCGGCGGGCTTCAAGACCATGGTGCATCCCGCCGCGAGTGCGGGCGCGATTTTCATCGCAGTCAGCACCAGCGGCGAATTCCACGGCACGATCGCCCCGACAACGCCCACTGCCTGCCGCCGCGTGTAGGCGAACACCTGCTTGCCTTCAGGCTGGTAATTGATCGAGGTGGGAATGGTCGCCCCTTCGATCTTCGTCGCCATCCCCGCAAAATAGCGGAACTGCGCAATCGCGCCCGGAATTTCGGCCCAGCGCCCGACATAGAGAGCCTTGCCCTGATCGAGCGTTTCGAGCTCGGCAAGCTCGTCGATATTGGCTTCGAGCACATCGGCGATTTTCCACAGGAGCTGGCTGCGCGCCATCGGCGTCATTGCAGGCCATGGCCCGGTCTCGAAAGCCTTGCGCGCAGCGGCAACCGCAGCGTCGACATCCGCTTCGTTCGCCCGCTGCAACTGGCCGATCACTTCGCCGGTAGCGGGATCGAGCGTGTCGAAAGTGGCGGCGCTGGCGCTCACCACCCATTCGCCGCCGATCAAGAGCTTGTGCACGCCCTTGTCAAGGAAGGCGGCAGCGGCTTCGCCTGGTTGGGGCGGTTTGATATCGAGTTGGATCATGACGGGCGGTCCTTGTTGTGTGCGCATTATGGCGCGAAAGAGCGTTTCCGGGGAGCGGGTTTCAGGCGATATCCGATAGACGAGGCTCAGCTCGCCTGCCGCGCGGCGACCTGTCCGGCAATCCGGCCAAGCGTCGTCGCGGTCAGAAGGCCATTGCCAGCCATGTAGCCATCGGCACCCGGGCCCGAAATGCCGCGCGCCGCGCCGCCGCCTGCAAACAGATTGGGGAAGGGGCTGCGGTCCGCTTTGAGCACGCGTGCTTCCCGGTCGACTTCGAGCCCGCCTTGCGTGTGGAACAAGGCACCTGTCACCCGCACCGCATAAAATGGCGCGCGCAGCGGCGATTTGCCGGCAAAGCTGCGGCCGAAGCGGTCCTTGGCTTCGCTTTCGGTGAGCCCCTGCGTCTCCACAATGGTCGCGCGCAGGCCATCGGGGTCAATCCCGGCCTTGTCGGCCAACGCCTCCGCGCTGTCCGCGCGGATCAGGCAGCCCGCAGCCATCGCCTGCTGATAATCGTCGAACTGTTCCATGATCTTGTGCCGCGTCTCATCGTAGATCGACCATGCGACATGGCCCTCCTGCTTCAGCACCTCGACCGCCTGCTCGGAATAGCCTGCCGCTTCATTGGCAAAGCGCAGGCCCGCCTTGTTCACTTGCACCCCGCCTTCGGCAATCAGCGGCCACAGGATCGGAATGCCGAAGCCTGC
>DAIQNS010000166.1:0-5431 GCA_036788315.1 Alteraurantiacibacter sp.
GCCACGGCAGCAGCGAGGCCTCGCGCCGCGCCACCACCGGATATTGCGGCAAATGGGCGTGTGCGTCGATCAGCCCGGGAAGAAAAACCGCCAGCACCACGCCATAGACAATCAGGCCAAAGGTCAGGCCGAGAATGCCAATCGGAATGCGCCAGGTCGGCTCCTTGCGCATCAGAACGGCCCGAAAATGCGCGTCGGCGTAACGATGGCAGTCAGCGGCATGTCATGCTCCTCAACCGGCAATTCTTCGAGCAACTGCACATCCCACGCGAGCCCTATTGCAATGGCATCGCCATGCCTTGCCAGCCAGCGGTCGAAGAAACCGCCGCCCTGACCAAGCCTCTTGCCATCAGCGGTAAAGCCCAGCAGCGGCACGAACACCACGTCGGGCTGGCAGATGGGAGCATCAGCAGCTGGCTGCAACAGGCCGAAAGGTCCATGTTCGAGATCGCTGCGCGCAAAGGGGTCGCCATGCTCGCGGAAGATCATCTCGGCGGTCTGGCTCTTGAGATAGGGCAGGGCGATCCGGTGCCCCGCTTCGGCAAAGGCCTGCGCGTAGGCGCGGGTGGGCGCTTCGCCATCGGCTTCGCAGTAAAGCCCGACAACTGCGCCTTGCGGGACCAGCGAGAGCACCGGGCGCGGCGGCGCTTTGAACACCAGCGCGCTCACGGCAGCGGGCAATGCGCCGACATGCTCACGCCGGGCCTTGCGCAATTCGCGGCGGAGGGCTGTTTTCTGGTGAGATGCGTCGGTCACAAGGCATTCCAATTGCGGATATTTGATGAGCGCCATGGCATCTGCGAAAAGTGGCGGGACCACTGTGGGTCGTTTGCCGGGAAATCCTCTGACGCATTCACGTCAGGTGGGCGCCATATAATCGAGATCGCCAGGACGAACCCGTGACCTCGGTAGGGACAGCTCCCTAGATTTGCTTATAGCCTCAGGGATTTTCATACTAGCTCGTGCCGAGCAGCCCCGCCACTTCCCTATTTAGGCGCTCGGGCCAATATTCTCAAGCTGTTGTGCAATCGCTTCGAGCCGGTCGGCCATGCGCTCGAAAGGTTCCGGGTCAAGGGCAGGGGGCCTTTGCCGCTCGTGCACCTCATCAGCGAGGATCAATGCGGCATACAGCAGGCTGCGAACCTCGGACTGGCCGCTGATGCCATCCTGTTCGCCAAGGCGCTCATCAATGATCTGGCCCAGCCGCTCGATATGCGCTTCTTCGCCTGCGTCGCAGGCGACCTTATATTTGCGTCCGGCAATGGTGAGCGTGACATTGCTCATGACGCAATGCCTTCGATAAGCGCATCGAGATCCGCGAGAGCAGCGCCTGCTTCGCTTCGCAAATGCTCATATCTGGCCTTGAGATCGGGAGGCGAATGGGGCTCGGGCGCGCCTGCGCTGGCAGCTGCGGCCTCGATCCGGGTCGCAGCCGCTTCGATCCGGGCCATGGCCCGTGCGAGGCGATCGCTGTCCATCCTGTGACATTTATCTGCAATATCCCGGCGCGGCAAAGTGTTGCGCGGTAAAGCTGTGAATAAGCGCGAAGCCCGGGCAAAGCGCGCAAGCGGCAAGAGCGCCGCCAAGCTTGACGTATAGCTCCGGGCTTTCCACACAGCGCGCAGCCGAATCGGCCCCGCGCGCGCTCGCATGTTTAAGGACAGTTTCATGAGCTACGATAATGCCCTCCTGCAGCCGATGGCCGATGCCATCCGTGCACTATCCATGGATGCAGTGCAGGCGGCGAATTCGGGCCATCCGGGCATGCCCATGGGCATGGCTGATGTGGCAAGCGTGCTGTGGAGCGAATATCTGAAATTCGACCCCGCCGCCCCCGACTGGGCTGACCGTGACCGCTTTGTGCTTTCGGCAGGGCACGGCTCGATGCTCGTCTATTCCTTGCTGCATCTCACCGGCTACGCCGCGCCAACGCTCGAGGATATCCGCAATTTCCGCCAGATCGGCAGCCCGTGTGCGGGCCATCCGGAAAACTTCATGCTCGACGGCGTCGAAGCCACGACCGGCCCGCTTGGGCAGGGGCTGGCGATGGCGGTTGGCATGGCGATGGCCGAGCGGCATCTGAACGCGCATTTCGGTGACGAACTGGTCGATCATGATACCTGGGTGATTGCGGGCGATGGCTGCCTGATGGAAGGCATCAATCACGAAGCAATCGGCCTTGCCGGCCATCTCGGGCTTGGTCGCCTGAAAGTGCTGTGGGACGACAATGCCATTACCATCGACGGCGGCATCGGCTTGTCGAGCAGCGAGGATATCCCCGCGCGCTTTGTTGCAACCGGCTGGCACGTGGTGCGCTGCGACGGGCACGATTTCGATGATATCCGCCGCGCGCTTGGTGAAGCAAAAGCGCAGACAGCGCACCCCACGCTGGTCGTGTGCAAGACGGTGATCGGCAAGGGCGCGCCCAACAAGCAAGGCACTAGCAGCGCGCATGGCTCGCCGCTTGGCGATGACGAGATCGTGCTGGTGCGCGAGGCAATGGGCTGGTCGCACGCCGCCTTCGAGATACCCGAGCCGGTGCTCGCCAATTGGCGGGCAGCGGGCGAGCGCGGCAAGGAGACGCATGCCGCATGGGCCGCGCGCCTCGATGCAAGCGCGCACAAGGCCGAGTTCACGCGGCGCATGGCGGGCGATCTGCCCAAGGGCGATGCGGCACGCGAATACATCGCCTCGCTCATCGCCTCGCCGCAGAAGGTCGCGACCCGCAAGGCGAGCGAAATGGCGCTCGCCGATCTCAACCCGCGCATTCCCGAAACCATCGGCGGCAGCGCCGATCTCACCGGATCGAACAACACCAAGGCGGGCGGCATCGAGGCTTTCACCGCGGAAAACTACGGCGGCCGCTATGTCTATTACGGCATCCGCGAATTCGGCATGGCGGCGGCGATGAACGGCATGGCGCTGCATGGCGGGGTGATCCCTTACGGCGGCACCTTCCTCGTTTTCGCCGATTACTGCCGCGCGGCCATTCGCCTCTCGGCCTTGCAGGGCATCCGCGTGATCTACGTGCTCACGCATGACAGTATCGGGCTTGGCGAAGATGGGCCTACGCACCAGCCGGTCGAGCATCTGCAGAGCTTGCGTGCCATGCCCAATCTGCTGGTCATGCGCCCTGCCGATGTGGTCGAGACGGCGGAATGCTGGCAGATCGCGCTTGAGCAGAAGGATCGCCCGACCGTGCTCGCATTGACGCGGCAGGGCTTGCCGCAGGTGCGCCATACGCCCGAGGACAGCCTGCTGAGCGCCAAGGGCGCGTATCGCCTCAAGCACGCGGGCGAGAAGCGCCGCGTCATCATCATGGCGACAGGCTCCGAAGTGCAAGTTGCGCTCGAATGTGCCGCCAGGCTCGAGAAGGAAGGCATCGGCGCCGATGTCGTCTCGATGGTCTGCACGCAATTGTTCGATGAACAATCGGCAGCTTACAAGCAGGACATCCTGCCGAGCGGCGGCGAGCGCATCCTTCGGGTCAGCATCGAGGCGGGGACGACCTTCGGCTGGGAACGCTATACCGGGATCGATGGTCTCAATATTGGCATGGACCGTTTCGGAGCGTCTGGCCCGATTGACGATCTGATGGACAAATTCGGTTTCACGGCGGACGCAATTGTGCCGCAAATCTTGAACAAATTGAACGATTAAGCAGGAGAAGTTTTCATGGCGACCAAAGTTTCGATCAACGGTTTCGGGCGGATCGGCCGGCTCGTGGCGCGCGCCATTCTCGAGCGTGACGATCATGATCTCGAACTGGTGGCGATCAACGATCTGGCCGACACCAATGCCAATGCGCTCCTGTTCGGTTTCGACAGCACGCATGGCCGCTTCCCCGGCACGGTGGAAGTCGATGGCAGCAATCTGGTGATCAACGGCAAGACCATCGCGGTCACCAGCGAGCGCGATCCGGCCAATCTGCCACACGCTGCAATGGGCGTTGATATCGTGCTCGAATGCACCGGCTTCTTCCAGAGCGACAAGGCTTCGCGGCCGCATCTCGATGCCGGTGCCAAGCGCGTGCTGATTTCCGCGCCGGCATCGGGCGTTTCGGCCACCATCGTCTACGGCGTGAACCACGATGTGCTGACCGCCGAGGACGTGATCGTCTCCAACGCGAGCTGCACCACCAACTGCCTCGCGCCGGTTGCCAAGGTGCTGCATGAAGCGGTCGGGATCGAGCGCGGTTTCATGACCACGATCCACTCCTACACCAATGATCAGCGCATGCTCGACCAGATGCATTCGGACATGCGCCGGGCGCGCGGCGGGGCGCAGAACATGATCCCGACCACGACCGGCGCAGCGCGCGCGGTGGGCCTCGTGCTTCCCGAACTCGCGGGCAAGCTCGACGGCTCCTCGGTGCGCGTGCCCACGCCCAACGTCTCGCTGATCGACCTCGTTTTCCAGCCCAAGCGCAGCACTTCGGTCGAAGAGCTCAACGCCGCGCTCAAGGCAGCGGCCGACGGTGCAATGAAGGGCGTGCTCGATTTCACCGACAAGCCGCTCGTCTCGAGCGATTTCAACCATCACCCGGCAAGCTCGACCGTGGACAGCCTCGAAACCGCCGTGCTCGAAGGCGAACTGGCGCGCGTGGTGAGCTGGTATGACAACGAATGGGGCTTCTCCAACCGCATGATCGATACAGCCGGCGTGATGGCGAAGTTTCTCTAGAGATCGCAATTTAGCAAACCGCTCATCCTGAGCTTGTCGAAGGATCGCTTTTCCTTTTTGCGCAGGTTCCAGAGGGAAGGGCGACCCTTCGACAAGCTCAGGGTGAGCGGAGTTCCTTATGCCACGTTTCAAAACCCTCGATGATCTCCCGCAGGATCTAGCCGGACAGCGCGCGCTGGTCCGCGTCGACCTCAACCTGCCCATGGCCGATGGCGAGGCGACCGACCTCACGCGGGCGCGGGCGGTGGCGCCGACAATCCTCGAACTGGCCGATCGCGGAGCCAAAGTGCTTCTGCTCGCGCATTTCGGGCGGCCCAAGGGCGCGCGCAATTCCACCATGTCGACCTCGCTGATCCAAGGCGCAATGGAAGGCGTGCTTGAGCGCGAGATCATGTTCATTTCCGAAGTCGCCGGGCCCGTGGTCGAGCAATCGGTCGATATCCTGCGCCCCGGCGATATTGGCCTGCTTGAAAATACCCGCTTCTGGCCGGGCGAGGAAGCCAATGACCCCGATTTCGCGCGCGGCATTGCCGCCAATGGCGATTTCTACGTCAACGACGCGTTCTCCGCCGCGCACCGCGCGCATGCCAGCACCGAGGGGCTGGCGCATCTGCTGCCCGCCTATGCCGGACGCTCGATGGAAGCCGAGCTGAAAGCGCTCGCCGCCGCGCTCGACAATCCCCAGCCGCCGGTCGCCGCGCTGGTGGGCGGGGCCAAGGTGTCGAGCAAGCTTGCCGTGCTCGAAAAC
>DAIQNS010000167.1:0-5363 GCA_036788315.1 Alteraurantiacibacter sp.
CAACACGCTCCTACGTCCCGCATCCTCCTGGAATCGCTGAATTTCATGAGAGGAAGGAACTCACGCAGTATATTGTCGGAGCCGATGGTGTGCCTGCCGATAGCGACTATGTCTATCATTTGAGCTGGGAAGCTTTCCCGCCCAACCAGGATCAGGCCCGCGTCAATATTCCTGAGCCTTCGACTTTGCGGCTCCACAAGACGCCGCGCTAGATCGCACGTCAGCACGCCAGCCGGATCAGCAGCGCCAGCGTTGCCCTGACGCCCGGCCGGCGGGTGCGAGCTGATTGATCGGGTGCAGCTTATGATTGAAGCTGCACCATTTTGACTGGATGCTAGTGCGTGTGGGCGCTACAATCTGTCACAAGAAAAAGGCTCCGCGCCACGGCTTGGGGAAAGCGATGAGAGGGGCGGGCAGCCCAAGGATGCAGAAGGATATTTCATGAGATCGATCAGAGCTTCGTTGGTCATTGCCTGCCTGCTGGCGAGTGCCGCCCCGCTTGCGGCTGCCGCACAAGATACAGGACTCACTTCCGCCTCATCGGCACAAGCCCAAGCCGCCGTGATGCAGTTCAGTTTCTGGGATGCCGACGCGCTGGAAGTCACACGAGCGCAGATCGCTTCGGGTAATCCCTATTTTCTCGGGCAATACCGCAAGCTGCTCGACGAGGCGGAGGAATTGCTGGCGTTTCAGCCAGACCCCGTCGTCAACAAGAGCACCGTACCGCCCAGCGGCGACAAGCACGATTATCTGAGCCTTGCGCCCTATTTCTGGCCCAATCCTGACAGCGCGGACGGAATGCCGTGGAGCGCGCGCGATGGCCAAGTCAATCCCATGACCCGCGGTGGCAATACCGATCAGGTGCGCCAGAGCAGAATGATGGACGCGCTGACCGTGCTCAATTTGGCCTATCATCTTTCGGGCGAGGAGCGCTTTGGCACGAAGATCCACGAGATCATGCGCGTCTGGTATCTCGATCCCGAAACGCGGGTAAATCCCAATATCAATTTCGGGCAGGGTATTCCCGGGGTCAACAATGGCCGGCCCATCGGCGTGATCGAATGGACTTCGATCCGGCATGTCGTGACCTCGGCTGAACTATTGCAACAAAACGCGCTAATGCCGCTCGACGAGCAATTGGCCATGCGCGACTGGTTCACCCGCTACACCGACTGGCTGATCAACAGCCCGATCGGCATGGCAGAGGACGTGCAGCCGCAAAATCACGGCTCATGGTATGATGTGCAGGCACTGACCTTGCTGCTCCATCTGGGCCGCACCGAAGAGGCGCGGCGCAGGGCCGAGGCGGCAAAAACGAACCGCATCGCGCAGCAGATCGAACCCGACGGATCGATGCCGCGCGAGAACGGGCGAACCAAGTCGGTTAACTACAACAGCATGAACCGTGAAGCCTTTGTCCATATTGCGCGGCTGGCGCAGAAGGTCGGCGTTGATCTCATCGGCTTCGAGACTGCGGACGGGCGCTCGCTCAAGCAAAGCTTTGCGCATCTGGTGCCCTATGCCACCGGCGCGCAGGAATGGCCTTACAAGCAGATCGCTTATGGCGGCGCATGGCCGGCGACCGAAATCCGCATGCAGCCGATCATGCTGTTCGGCGCAGATGAGCTGGATATCGAATTGCTCGGCCCTGAACTCGAACGCGAAGTTGCCCAGCGGCTTGACCCGGTCGATGCGCTTAGCTTCCCGCCACAGATCATGCTGCAAGGCGGCAAGAATTAGACCGGGACACAGCAACAAAGCAGACTTCAGAAAAGCCCGGCCATAGCTGGCAATAGTGAAGAGGATGGGAAATGCGATTGTACGGCAAGCATGATGGTTCGAGCTTCGTGGCGCTTGCATCCGCGCTGGCGCTGGTGCCGCCGCTGGCTTGGGGAGCGCCTGCGCTCGCGCAGCAAGTGGACGGTGCAGGCGCTCCCTATGAGCCTGTCACGCTGACGTTGGAGGGCCCGCAAAGCGACGAGCGCAGCGGGGCAAATCCCTTTGCCGATATCTGCCTCAACTGGATCGTGAGCAATGGCGAGACAAGCTGGACGGTGCCGGGTTATTTCGCGGGTTGCGGGACGGCGGCAGACAATGGCTGCACTGCGGGCAATCTCTGGCGCGCGCATTTCGTCCCGCCCGAGGTTGGCAGCTACTCATGGCAGGTGAGTTTCGCGTCGGGCCCCGATATTGCCCTGACCGAGCGCGTGGGAGAGCCGCGCGCAAGGCACTTTTGCCATCGCCGGACAATCCGCCGATCCGGTGCGCGCGCGCGGCATGCTGACCTATTCGGGCGAGCGCTATTACCGGTTCTCCGGTGACGACAGCGTATTCTTCAAATTCGGTCCCGACGCGCCCGAAAACATGCTCGCCTATGCAGACTTCGATGCAACGCCCGATGCCAAGGGGCTGCGCAAGGAGTGGCAGCCTCATGTCGCCGATATGAGCGCTTCGGCCGCAGCACACCGCTGGAGCGAGGAGAGCAAGGGCGCGGGCCTTTTGGGCATGTTCGATTATCTCGCCGATGCGGGAGCGAATACGGTCTCGATGCTCTTGTGGAACGCGGGCGGCGATGACCGCAATGTCTTCCCGCATCTGCTTGCTGTTTCAGAACAAGATTACGCGGCGCTCGAGCCCGCCGCGCAGTGGACGCAGGGCCTCGTGCAGGACCGGTTCGATATTTCGAAGCTCGACCAGTGGCAACGCGCGCTGTCCTATGCGGATCGGCGCGGGCTGCATCTGCATATGAAATTGCAGGAAACCGAGAACGACAGCTTCATGGATGGCGGCGCGCTCGGCCGCACGCGCAAGTTGTATTTGCGCGAAATGGTCGCTCGCTTTGGCCATTTCCTTGCGCTGAGCTGGAACCTTGGCGAGGAGAATGTGCAATCGACAGGCGATGTGCGGCACATGGCCTCCTTCCTTGCCGGGGTCGATCCGTACGAGCGCCCCCTGGTGATGCATACCTATCCTAACCAGAAGGAGCGATACCGCCCGCTTCTCGGGCCCGATGCCGAGCTCAATGGCCTGAGCATGCAAGGCCAAGGCGATGATTATGCCGACCTTCGCGGCGATGTGATCAACTGGTCGATTTGGGCCGAACTCGCAGGCAAGCCGATGGTGATGTCCTATGACGAGCCCGGCAGCGCGCGCGGCGGCGCTGGTGTCGATGCCGACTATCCCGCTGACCGTTTGCCGAGCGCGCGCGAAGTTGTGATCGAGGCCGATAAATTCCTGCGTGATGCCTTGTGGAATTCGCTGACAGCGGGTGGCAACGGGGTCGAGGCCTATTACGGCTACAAGACCGGTTGCTCGGATCTCGATTGCCAGGATCATCGGACACGTGCGCAATTGTGGCGCGAAGGCAGCCATGCGCTCGCTTTTTTCAGGGAGCATCTGGGGGAGAAGGTTCTCTCGATGCGGGCGATTGATACGCTGACCCCGCAAGCAGACGATTTTGTCTTTGCAAAGCCGGGCGAAACCTACGTGATCGTTCCAGGAGCAGGCCCGGTGACGCTGGAAATGCCCGGGGTGCAGGGCGAATTTGCCGTGCGCTGGTATGACCGCGGCGAGGGCGGCGAATTGCAGACCGGCACCGTCCCCGTGATCAAGGGCGGCGCAGTGCGCGTTGCGCTCGGCAGCCCGCCCGAAGGCGGAAGCGGCAAATGGGTCGCGCTGGTTGAGAGCCTTCACGGAGCAGGCATACTTGTCGAAGGCGAGGATTTCGTGGCGCAGCGCAACGACGTTGTGCGCAGCTGGTGCCGTTCGCGCGAATGCCCGGCAGGCTGGGAACGGCCAGGGGCAGGCGACTACGTGATCATCACGCCCGACACCCGCCGTTCGCATGACGACAAACTCATCCACGGCGAAAATTTCAGCGAGATCGGCGGCGAGATGGCTGTGCTGACCTATGAGGTCGATTTTCCCGCTGCCGGGCGCTGGTATGTCTGGGTTCGCACCCACGCGGTCGGCAATGAGGACAATGGCGTGCATTTCGGGCTCAATGGCGAATGGCCCGAGAGTGCGGGGCGCGTGCAATATTGCGATGGCGAGGGGCGCTGGTTCTGGGACAGCCGCCGGCGCACGGTCGAAGATCACTGCGGTGTAAAGGGCGGGCTATGGCTCGATGTGCCCCAAGCCGGACGACACAATGTGGAGGTTTCAATGCGTGAGGATGGCTTTTCAATGGATGCGTTTTATCTGACTCTCGATCCCGCGGTGCCGCTGGCGCTGGAAAAGGCCAATGCTGAAGCGCAGGTGGCGCAATGAGCGCGCGGCTGACCATGGCGGGCACCGCGCTCCTCGCCTTCGCGTATCCGGGCCTTGTGCTCGCCGAGGATCACGGCGCTCAGCGCGCCTATATCACGGGCTGGGATGAGCTTACCGAGGCCTCGCACACCTCCGACGGATCGGAACGCGCACGCGGCGGCGCGCCGCGCTTCACAGGGCCGATGGCCGTGCAGGCGGTGAGCCACAATGGCTATCAATATGTCGTGTATTACACCGGACGCGACCGGACGATCCCGCGCGAGGAAGCCTATTCCGAGGTGGTCGTAGCGCGCCGCGCGCTGGGTGGCTTCGACTGGGAACGGGCAACATTGCAGGGCTACAAGATCACCTCTGACGACGCGCATAACCGGCAGGCGATCGGCATCTCGAGCGGCGACGGCGTGATCCACATCTCCTTCGATCATCACAACCGCCCACAGATGAATTACGCGGCGACCGCCAAGGGCGTCGCTACCGATCCGGCCAATGTGCGTTGGGAGGATAACGTGTTTACCTATGCGCCCAATCTCGGCGGCGACCCGGAGGAGCGGCTCGATGTCACCTATCCGGCCTTCAACGCCTTTCCCGGCGGCAATCTGATCATCTATTTCCGCACCGGTGGTTCGTACGGCGGCGATATGCGCGTTGCGCGGTATGACGCGCAAACCGGCGAATGGGGCAAGGTCCACGCGGTTTCCAGCCGATACGGTACCTTCAATGGCCTCGAAACGACCCGCGGGCCGTATCTGGCCGATGGCATGCAGGTAGGCAGTGACGGCTCGCTCCACGCCGCATGGGTGTTCCGCGAAAGGCCGTGCGATTACTCGCCCTCATCGCGCAGCGAATTGTTCTGCAACCACGGGCTGTTCTACGCCCGCTCGGAAGATGAAGGGCAAACCTGGCTGCGCGCTGATGGCTCGCAGATTGCTGACACCGCGCTTGGCGAGACGATCTCGATCAACAATCTCGGCGGGCCGGTGATCGAAGTACCCAAGGCGCTGGGGCCGAGCAATCCCTCGATAACTTCGACCATGGATCCCGTGACCGGCGACATGCATGTCCTGTTGCAACATCTGCCCGAACCCGGAGCTGAA
>DAIQNS010000168.1:0-5340 GCA_036788315.1 Alteraurantiacibacter sp.
TTCGAGCTGAAATCGACCCCGCCATAAGCCAGCAGGATTTCTGTCTCGCTGATCCCGCCGGGATAGAGAATGATATGCCCCGGTGCCGGGTGACTGGTGTGGTTTTCATAGGCAACCCCAAAATCGGTCTCGCCCAATGGCACCCAGACCCCTTCGCCCGACCAGCGCACATGCACGATCTGACTGCGATAAGGCAAGTGCTTGCGGAAGGCCGCCACTGTCTGCGGTGCGAGCGCGGTTTCGAAATGGCCGGTGAAAACGAAGTCCCCAGCGGTGATTTTCAGCTTGTCCATTGGTCTGTCCTCTTCTTTTTCTGATACGTTTGTTGATGGCCAAGGCCCGGACGCGCCAGAGCAGGCCTGGCCGGGAAATTAGCGACGCTCAGCAGCAGCAGTGCAGCCCCTCGATATGATGGCGCGCAAGGCTTGCGACCAACTCGGGCATGGCGCGGCGGATATCCTGTGTCTGGGGCCATGCTTCGCGCATCGCCTCAAGCAGCAGGGCTTCGTTCTCGGCCAGATCGAGCGCTGCGAGCTTGCCATCGGCCACCACCTGACGCCCGGCCACAGTCAGGTTGCGAACATGCGCCTTCGTGCCTTTCGCCAGCAGCAGGCTCAGCGGCGCAGTATCAGGGTCGATCAGCTCGGCGGCAAGCGCGTCCCAGTCGAGTTCCAGCAGATCGGCCGGGCTCCCCGGCGCGATCGTGCCGCCATCCTCGCGCCCGGTGATCGCAAAATGCCCGTTTGTGCTCACCATCTGCATCAACTGGTCACGGCGCATGAAACGTTCGAATCCGCGCGCCTTGTGAAGTGCGTAGCCTAGGCGCATTTCTCGCAGCGCATCCTCATCCTCGTCAAAGGCGAGCCCGTCCAGCCCCATCGCCACACGGCAGCCGCGTCGTAGCATTTCGCCCACGGGCGCGACACCGGAACTGACAATCAGGTTGGAACTGGGATTGGTGACGATGGTCGCACCGCGTTCGGCGATCAGCTCCATCTCATCCGGCCGCAGATAGATGCAATGCGCGAAGGAAACCCGTTCATTCAGCAGGCCAATGCGGTCCAGATGCGTGACGATCCCATCAGGATAGGTTTGATCCGCCCATTCGCGCTGATAGCGGGTTTCTAGCAGGTGCATATGGACACGTCTGCCATGCAGCGCGGAGTTGGTCGCGATCATTTCCAGCAATGTGTTGCTGCACCATTGCACGCCAGCCGGACCGTATTGCACAGTCACACCGTCGCCTTCGATTTCGGCAGCGACGGCGTCGACCATAGCCACCTGTTCGGCTGCGGGCAGGTAAGGCTTCAGGAATCGGCGCCGGATCGTCGCGGCGCTCTCGGGGGCGAGGGCTTGCAGCAATTGGGACTCGCCGCCATAGACCAGTGGATTGCGGTCGCGGCAATGGATGGCGAAGCCCAGACGCAGGCCCACATCGCGGGCCGCCCGCGCGACTTCGCGCGCTTCGGTCGGGAAATCGGTCAGGCCCTGCACACGGGTATAATGCGCCATGACCGCACCCGAACCTCCGAGCGCCGAGCGCCCGAAGGCGACTGTGGAGGACAGATACGGGTCCACCGATGGGATCAGCGCCAGATAGGGCAGCCAGGCTTCAAGCGGCACATCATAGCTGTCCACCTGACTGAGCCGGGCGAGCCGCGCATGGTCATGAGCATTGGCGATCGGGGGCAGGACAAGCCCACCCCCCGTCGTTGCAGGGCCAGAGGACACGGTCTCGACCGTCGCGCCTGTCACAGTGATACGCTGATGCGCCTGCATCTCAGCATCGGGGGCGGGCAGCAGCCATCTGGTGTCAATCGTGGTCATCTTGGTTCCCTTTTTGATGCGTCAGTCAAGGCTGAGTTGGCGGTCTTCCAGCGGCGGCAGGAAGCTTGCGTCAAAGATCTCGCCTACCTCGGGGGTGCGCGGAAGGTCATAGATATCCACCAGAATATCGATGGCCGCCGCCATGCGCTCGGAATCGATGGCCCCGAGTCCGTTCAGATCGGTTTCTTCGGTAATAAAATGGGTTCGCAAGGCGAAATCGAAACGCAGTTTCTCGGTCGCAGGGTCTATCAGTGGCTCGACCGCCGAGAGGACTGCAATGCCTGCATCGATATCCTGCGCGACTTCGATCAGTGCGCGATTGAGGGCGCGCGTCAGCCCTGCCACGGCTTCAGGATTCTCGTCGACCATCTTGCGCGAAACCATCAGGCCATTGGAGTAAAGCGGCATGCCGTAATCGGAATACATGAACCAGCGCAGATCGGTCATGGGATCGAGCCCGATTGAGGACATGTTGGCATAGCTCGTCACGCTGAACACCGCCGACACATCGACATCGTTATTGATCAGCATCTGCTCCTGCAGGTTGGGCGTCATGTTGATGACTTCGATGCCCGAGATATCGACGTCATTTATGGAGGCGAGCGCAGGCAGCAGCATGCCCGCTGCCGCGCCGGCCGGTGTGCCGAGCCGTTTGCCTGCGATATCGCCCAATTCCTTGATATCACTGTCCGCCTTGGTGATCAGTGCGAAAGGCGGCGAATTGTAGAGCATGTAGGTCATCACCGGCGCGGCCTCGCCACGGGCGGCGACCTGCACGATGGCATTCACATCGCCAAGTCCCGCGTCATAGGAACCCGACACGATCCGCGTAACTGTCGCAGCCGAGCCTTCGCCCTGGTCGATGGTGACATTGAGCCCCTCATCGGCGAAATAGCCTTGCTCCTGGGCCCAGAAGACAAAGGCATGGATGCCCTGATAACGCCAGTCGAGCGTGAAGCGGATATCGGTTGCGGCAGCCGGGCTTGCCAGCAATGCCAGACAAAGTGTGAGCGTACGATACATTGGGTTTCCTCTGTTGGGGTTTGTGGTTCAGGTTGAGTGCCGCGCGATCACGCGACACCGTCTTTGCGCATTGCCCAGCCCACGACCCGCCGTTCGATCAGCGAGAAGATGACGTAGAGCGACACGCCCATGGTCGCGAGAACGAACAAGCCCGCGAACACGAGAGGGACGTTGAATGATGCCGAGGCGATCATCATCATGTTGCCGACCCCGCGGTTCGAGGCGACAGTTTCCGCCACGACGGAGCCGACAAAGGCCAGCGTGACCGAAACTTTTAGCGAGGCGAAGAAATACGGCATCGCGCGCGGCAGGGCGACATTCCACAGGATGTCGAGCTTCGACGCCTTCATGGATTTCATCACGTCTTCGAGTTCCGGCTCGACTGTCGCCAGCCCGGTCGCGACATTCACGACAATCGGGAAAATGCAGATGATCATCGCCGTCAGGATTGCGGGGACCGTGCCCGCCCCGAACCAGAGCACGAAGATCGGCACCACGGCGACTTTCGGGATCGAGGAAATGCCCACCAGCAGCGGATAGGCCGTGTCATAGGCCAGCCGTGACGAGCCGATCAGCGTGCCCAGCGACAAACCTATCACAACACCGATCGAGAAACCTGTAAGTGTCGTGTAGAGCGTCTGTTTGGCATGGGGCCAGATGCCAGGCCCGCGTGCGTAGAGCGTCGAAAGGATTTCGGAGGGGCGCGGCAGGATCAGGCTGGAAATGCCGAAAGCCATGACCGCGACTTCCCAAAAGACGAACAGGCCGATGATCAAGCTGATCGATGCGGCGCGGCGGCGGATGCTGGCCATCATTTCGGGCTCTCCTTCGGCGAATGGACGATCATGCTGCGCAGATGCTGGATCGTGCTCACGAATTCCGGCTCATAGGTCAGCTCGACCGTGCGCGGTCGCGCGAAATCGACTGCGCGATCCTCAAGAATGCGGCCCGGTCGCGGGCTCATGACGCAGATGCGGTTCGCCAGATAGGCCGCTTCGCGCAGATCATGGGTCACGAGAATCACAGTCGTGGTCGTTGCCATCCACAGCTCCTGTAGCGTGCCCCAGAGCTCTTCTCGGGTGAACTGGTCCAGCGCCCCAAAGGGTTCATCGAGGAGAAGCAGATCCGGTTCATGGATCAGCGCGCGGCACAGATTGGCCCGCTGCATCATCCCGCCAGAGAGCTGCCAGGGGAAACTCTCGGCAAAGTCGCGCAAACCCACTTGGGCAAGCAGCGCATCCACCTTCTCGCGGTATTCACCACGTCGCTTGGCGCGGTAGTGCTGGCGGAAAGGCGGCACGATCTTGAGTGGGAGCATGACATTGTCACGGATCGTCATCCAGGGCAGCAGAGTCGAGGACTGGAACGCCATGCCGACGCGCACGGGCTTTGCGCCAAGTTCGCGCCCGGCAAACAGGATGAACCCGTCAGAGGGCTGTAAAAGCTCGGCCGCCAGTTTCAGCAGCGTCGATTTTCCGCAACCCGATGGGCCGACAAGGGCAACAAAATCGCCCTCACTGACCGCAAGTGTGGTCGGGTCTAGCGCGCGAACAGCGTCAGCGCCCCGCCCGTAATCCACAGCGACATTTTCGAACTGGATGAGCGGGGTTGTCAGGCTTTGAGGTGACAGCATCATGTTCAGCCTTGCTGACCAAGGATCGCCGCAAGGCTCTGGTCGGTATTGCGCGGCGCAGGGCGCGGCATTTGCTGAATGTCCGTGACCTGCTGACCATGCCCGGCCATATTGGGGACGAGTTTGCGGTCACGCTGCACGAACCGCCCGCGCACGAGCGTGTGGATCGGCGCACCAGTTGTCTCGACGCCCTCGAACGGGGTGATCTTTCCACGTGAATGTAGATTGCGCGCAGCGATGATCTCGCGCCGGGTCAGATCGACGACAGCGATATCGGCATGCGCGCCAGTCGCGATACGCCCCTTCATCGGCCAGAGACCGAAAGCGCGGGCCGGGGCAACAGCGGACATGCGCACATATTGCTCGAGCGTGATGCGCCCTTCCGCCACGGCCGTCAGCATCAGCGGCATCTGCGTCTCCACGCCCGGAAAACCGCAATCGGCGTGCCAGATGTTGTCGCGCTGCTTTTCTTCGGGCGTGTGCGGTGCATGATCCGTGGCGATCATGTCGATCACACCTGAAGCCAGCGCCTCCCAGATCGCCGCTGAGTCCTTGGCCTCGCGCACAGGCGGGTTGACGCGGATGACCGAACCGAGCCGTTCATAATCACCACTGTCGAGCATCAGATAGCAGGGGCAGGTTTCGCCCGTGATATCGACGCCCCGGCGCTTGGCTTCGGCCAACGGCACCAATTCGCCAGCGGATGAGATATGCAGCACATGGATGCGCGCACCGGTCCATTCTGCCAGCGCGGCGGCGCGGCCGACGGCCTCAATCGCCACAATTTCGGGCCGCGCGGCGATATGGGCGAGTGGATGGTGGATTCCGGCCGCTTCCAGTCGCTTCTGCCGCCAGGC
>DAIQNS010000169.1:0-5327 GCA_036788315.1 Alteraurantiacibacter sp.
GTTGACCTGGCCGTATTGTCCGGCCTGCCCGTTGATCGAGCCGATATTGACGATGCGGCCCCATTTGCGCTCGCGCATGCCGGGGAAGCATGCCTTGGCCATGTTGAAACAGCCGCCCAGATTGATGCGCATGACATCGTTCCAGTCCTCGAAAGTCATCTTGGCAAGCACGCCGTCGCGGGTGATCCCGGCATTATTGACGAGCACGTCAATGGCGCCGACTTCCTCCTCGATCTGCTTGCATCCTGCCAGGCTGGCGTCATGATCGCCGACATCGAACTTGTATGCAGGGATGCCGGTTTCCTCCGAAAAGGCGCGCGCCTTCTCTTCATTGCCGGCATAATTGGCGACGACTTTCATGCCATCTTCGCGCAGGGCTTCGCATATTGCCCGGCCAATCCCGCGCGTGCCTCCAGTGACTACTGCAATCCGTCCCATCAATTTGCTCCACTCGTTTTTCTCGCCCCGTTATGGGCATTGACGCACCATAATGACAAGGCGTGCCATGAAACAAAAACCCCGCCAGAAGGCGGGGTGAAATTGCAGCACAAATCCTTGATCAGAAACGGAACTGTGTACCGACATAGACAGCCTGGCTGTCCTGCTGATCGAGATCGGGCAGCGGGGTGAGGTCGCGTTCCTGCCGATAGCGGACACCTGCGGTCACATCGAGATTGCGCGTGACGCGATAACTGCCCGCGACATCGAGCATCGGATCGCCCGAAACGCGTACCGCTTCGCCAGGGCGAGCGGCAGTAGGCTGCTTCTCATCAAGGGCAATACGCGCGGCAAAGCGGCTCGAATCGCGCGCGGCGCCTGAACTGGGCTCGAATTCGGAAAGATCCGGAATGCGCGCTTCTGAAAGCCCGCTCGAAAGTGAAGGGCGCGCTGCAGGCGGCTGGGCAAAGCTACTATAGCCGCGCGCCATGCCCAGATTATACCGTGTGGCGGCAATGCGCAGGCTGCCCGAAGTGCCGTTCGTATCGTTTGCCCGCTCGGCATTCGTGCGGCCCGAAATCGCCTGCGCCACTTCCTGATCGACGCGCACGGCCACGGTGACCGAGCGGTCAATCCCGCTCGAGTTCGCACCCGCCGGGGTAAACCGCATCATCTGCGATTGCCCGCTGCCGTTCCTGACGAGCATTTCCGTCATTCGCGGGTCAGCTGAAGCTGGGGTGAAAGCGGAGAACACACCGCGCGCGCCATCCTCGGCAAGCAGGCTGGTGGCCAGAACGCCGCTCGGCGCGGCAGCAGCCAATGCAATCGCACCGACGCCAAGCGCCAGCCGTCCTGCCAAAGTGCCACTCTTGCGAGCCATTGCTGCTTTCCGTTCCTCAATCATCATTTCCGCTCATAGCGAGTCGGTCATGCGCTATGTTATGCTTATGACACGAATATTTCCAGTGTCGACAAGCCTGCAAGCTTTCTTGTGCTAAGGTGTTGCTCCCGGTCCACAACCCGTCGCCCGATTCATCACCCGTTCACTGTCAGACGCTGAATTGATGGCGTTGTTCCCACAAGCTATCCGTCCTCGCCGAAGCTCTTGGCTTGCCGCGAAACTTGTGCGGGGTATAGAGGCTTGGAACCGAAGAACCAACAGGATCTGTCATGGCACGTAATTGCAACCCCGCTTCCGCTTCTCGCCGCTTTGTCGCGGCCCTTGCTGCGGGCATCGCCAGCCTTGCCCTTGCGGCATGTGGCGGAGGCAATGACGGGCGCATCCGCACCGACATGGCGGCATCGCAGGTCACCTCGATCGGGGTCAATGCCTATCTGTGGCGCGCGACGCTCGATACTCTGTCCTTCATGCCGCTCGCCCAGACCGACAGTTCGGGCGGCGTAATCGTAACCGACTGGTATGCCCGTCCCGAAGATCCCAATGACCGGGTGAAGGTGTCGGTTACCATTCTCGACAAGGATCTGCGCGCCGATGCGTTGCGCGTCGCGGCGAGCCGGCAGGTGCGTCAGGGCGATCTCTGGGTCGAGGCGCCGGTCGCCGCAGGCACGGTGCAGCGGCTGGAAGATATCATCCTCACCAAGGCGCGCGATCTGCGACGTTCCGCCATCAACTGATTGCCCTGGGGGCTGCTCCCATGATTGATACCCGTTTCGATCCGTTGGTAGCCGACGGACGCTGGCAGCGTGCCTGGGACGAAGCGCGCTGTTTCGAGGCCGATTCAGCGAGCAGCAAGCCCAAGAGCTATGTGCTCGAGATGTTCCCCTATCCCAGCGGCCGCATCCATATCGGCCATGTGCGCAATTATACAATGGGCGACGTGCTCGCGCGTTTCCGCAAGATGCAGGGCTTTGAAGTGCTGCACCCGATGGGGTGGGACGCCTTCGGCATGCCGGCTGAAAATGCGGCCATGGAAAAGGGCGTGCATCCCGCAGGCTGGACCTATCAGAACATCGCGACAATGAAGGGCCAGCTCAAGCAATTGGGCTTTGCGCTCGACTGGAGCCGCGAGTTTGCCACCTGCGATCCGGAATATTACGGGCACGAGCAGGCGCTGTTCATCGATCTGTATGAAGCAGGGCTGGTCTATCGCAGGTCGAGCGCGGTGAACTGGGATCCGGTCGATATGACCGTGCTCGCCAATGAGCAGGTGGTCGACGGGCGCGGCTGGCGTTCGGGCGCGTTGGTGGAAAAGCGTCAGCTCGATCAATGGTTCCTCAAGATCACGCAATTTGCGCCCGATCTGCTTGAAGGCCTCGATACGCTGGAAAAGTGGCCCGAAAAGGTCCGCTTGATGCAGAAGAACTGGATAGGCAAATCGACCGGTCTGGAGTTTTCTTTTGCGCTTTCGAACAGCGCGAGCCTGCCGGTTTATTCCACCCGGCCCGATACGATCTTCGGCGCGAGTTTCGTGGCAGTGGCGGCCGAGCATCCGGTGGCGGCTGGCGTCGCTGCGACAAGCGAAGCGGCGCAGGCCTTCATCGCGCAATGCCGCGCGGGCGGGACGACCGCTGCCGAGCTGGAAACCGCCGAGAAGCTGGGTTTCGATACCGGCATCACCGCGAGGCATCCCTTTACCGGCGCTCACCTGCCCGTCTACATCGCCAATTTCGTGCTGATGGAATATGGCACAGGTGCTGTCATGGCAGTGCCCGGCCATGACCAGCGCGATTTCGATTTCGCGGTCAAATACGGCCTGCCGATCCCGCGCGTCGTCGCGCCCACGCTAGCGGAGGCGGATGCGCCGCTGAGTGAAGCCTATGCGGGCGACGGGGTGATTGTGAATTCCGATTTCATCACCGGCATGCAGGTCGACGAGGCCAAGGTGGCGATCATCGCGCGCGCGGAAGAGGGCGGCTGGGGCGAAGGAAAAACGGTCTGGCGGCTGCGCGATTGGGGCGTATCACGGCAACGCTATTGGGGCACGCCGATCCCTTTCATCCACTGCGAGGCTTGCGGCGTGGTGCCCGTGCCCAAGGCCGATTTGCCCGTCCGGCTGCCCGAGGATGTCGATTTCGCGACGCCGGGCAATCCGCTCGAGCGCCATCCCACATGGAAGCATGTCGCCTGCCCGAGATGCGGCGCCGAGGCGCGGCGCGAAACCGATACGCTCGACACATTCATCAATTCCAGCTGGTATTTTCTGCGCTTCGCGAGCCAGCCGGCTGACAAGGTTTTCAATCCTGCAGAGGTCGCCCAGTGGTTGCCGGTGGACCAATATATCGGCGGGGTCGAGCATGCGATCCTGCATCTGCTCTATGCCCGGTTCTGGACCCGCGCGCTGGCGCATATCGGCAAGCTCGATGTGCAAGAGCCCTTCGCCAGCCTGTTTACCCAAGGCATGGTGACGCATGAGACCTACAGCCGCAAGGAGGGGTCGCGCGAGGTCTATTACACACCGGGCGAAGTCGACCGGACAAGCGATGGCGCGGTGCTCAAGGACGATCGCCAAAAGGTCGAAATCGGCAAGATCATCAAGATGTCCAAGTCGAAGAAGAACGTCGTCGATCCCGAGGACATCATTCGCGATCATGGGGCCGATGCGGTGCGCTGGTTCATGCTTTCGGACAGCCCGCCCGAACGCGATCTGCCATGGTCCGAAGCCGGGATCGAGGGTTGCGGCCGGTTCGTCCAGCGCCTGTGGCGGCTGTTCGGCCAGTTTGATGCATGTGCGGCGGGCGAGGACAAGGCATTGGCGCGCAAGACGCACCAGACCATTGCGGCGGTCGCGCAGGACATTGAGGCGCTGGCCTTCAACAAAGCGGTTGCGCGGCTCTATGAACTGACGAGCGCGGCGGAAAAGGCCGCGCCTTCAGCAAGCCGCAACGACGCGATCCGTGCGCTCTTGCTGGTGTCCTCGCCGATGATGCCGCATCTGGCCGAGGAAGGCTGGGCGGCGCTGGGCGGCGAAGGGCTGGTTGCCAATGCGGCCTGGCCCGAGGTTGACGAGGCGCTGCTCATTGAAGATGAAGTTACCATCGCGGTGCAGCACATGGGCAAGCTGCGCGATACGCTGACCGCGCCCAAAGGTGCTTCGAACGAGACGCTCGAAGCGCTTGCGCTGGCGAGCGAGAAGGTCCAGCGTTCGATTGATGGAGCGGCAATTCGCAAGGTGATCGTGGTGCCCGACAGGCTGGTCAATATCGTCGCATGATCCGCGCCTTCGCCTCGATGGCGCTTGCCTTGGCGCTTGCAGCTTGCGGCCTCCAGCCGATGTATTCGGGCGGTGCGCAAGGGCAGGTGGCACAAGGGCTCGCGGCGGTCGAAGTTGCACCCATCGAAGGGCAGGCCGGATGGCTGGTGCGCAATGCGCTGCAGGACCGGCTGGCGCAAAGTGGCAGCACTTCGGCGCCGCGCTACCGGCTCGATGTCGTGCTCGACGATCAGCTCGAAGGCCTTGGTCTGCTGACCGATGATACGATTGGCCGCGAGCGACGCACCCTGCGCGCGCGCTATCAATTGATCGATCTTGCCAGCGGCATGGTGGTTATCGATGCAAGCGCAGGATCCGACGCCGGGATTGATGTCGTCTCGTCCGAATATGCCACGATCGCGGCAGAGCAGACCGCGCTGGAAAACCTCTCGCAGGAAGTGGCCGGGCAGATCGTGACGCGCATCAGCCGCAGCTTGCGCGAGAAGCCATGAGGGCTAAACAGCACGAATTTGCCAGAATGGCCGCAAAGGCCGGGGCGAAGTGCAAGCTGTTCTTCCTGTGCGGACCCGACGAAGCAGGCGCTAGCGCGGCCGCAGCCTCGCTGATGGCAAACTTGCCCGATGCCGGCGAACGGGTGGATATCTCGGGCGCTGAACTGCGTAACGATCCGGTGCGCCTTGTCGATGAGGCGCGCTCGACTTCGCTGTTCGGTGATAC
>DAIQNS010000170.1:0-5326 GCA_036788315.1 Alteraurantiacibacter sp.
GCGTTCCAGCCACCAGATTTGAAGCCGCGCGTCGCCGATGCAAACAGGAGGACGTCCGGATTGGCCTGATAATTGATCGCGAAACGCGGGGTCCACAATTTGGCCGTCTGCGTGTCGGGGATCTCCTCATCGTTGGGTGCGACCAGATTTTCTGTATCGATACAGGTCGAAGGGCCGAATTGCGCCGGGCCTGCGCACAGGCCGCCGCCGATACGCGTCCGATTGTCCCTGATCCCGAAGGTTTTTTCTTCATCGGTATAGCGAACGCCCGCGGTCAGCGTCAGTTGATCGGTCAGATTGACATCGGCCTGCAAATAGCCGGCCCAGGCTTCGGTTTCGTTCTTGATCCGGCGGTCTGCCAGCAGCAGCGGGAAGCCATCGGGCAAGGCGGCAAGTGGCAGCGAGAAGATATCGCCAAAATCGGTGTCGTTGTCTTCCTTGAAGTAGAATACCCCGCCGACCAGGTCGACAAACCCGTCGGCGAGCGAAGTGGTGAATTTGATTTCCTGCGTGAACTGGCGGTGCTCGCTATCATTGGCAATCGAGAAACCGCCGAAGGTGTAGCCAATCACGCCCGGCACCGGCGAGGCTATGCTCGGCACGCCGCGCCCATCGGCAAAGTCGAGCGCGAAACGCTGCTTGATGTTCACAAAGCCGGTGATGAAATTGACCGTGAGAGGGCCGCTTGCGCCAAGCTCGAGATTGGACGAGATGAAATCCATCGAGACCTCATTGCCTAGGCCGTAATCGTTCTTCTCGCCGGTCAGCAGGTCGCCGAACACCTCGCTGGTGAAATTGCCGTCGCTGCGCAGCCCGGTCGTGACGAAGCGGCCATCGCAATTGGTGGGCGCATCGGGGTCGCAGTCGAAATTCAAAAGATTCGCGGAATCGGCGAAAGTGTAAATATACGAGCCGGTCCAGCGCGCATTCTCGCTCATTTCAGCGCGCGCGCCAACGCGCAGACCCCAGCCATCGTTTTCGTTCGTGCGCTCGCCCGTGGTCGAATTCTGGGCGTAGCCGTCATCGTCCTGCCAATAGCCCGAAACCTTGAAGGCAAGGCTCTCCATGACCGGAAGATCGAGCGAGGCGCGCGCCAGCTTGCGGCCGTAGCTGCCAAAGCCCACTTCGGCATAGCCAGTGAAGTAATCCTCCGGCTCGGCCAGAAAAACGTTGACCGCGCCGCCGGTGGTGTTGCGGCCGAACAGCGTGCCTTGCGGCCCGCGTAGAACTTCGACGCGCTCGACATCGAAGAACGACAGATTGTTCGCGTTTTGGCGTGAAAGGTAGATGTCGTCGACATAGGTGCCGATGGGCGGATCGAACGTCGCGATGGACTCGCTATTGCCCACGCCGCGCAAATAATAGGCGTTCGCCGTGCCCAGCCCGGTGTTGTTCAGGCCGACAAGGTTCGGCACATATTGCGCCACCTCCAGCGCCGAAGAGATGCCTCGCGATTCGAGCGCCTGCTGATCGAAGGCGGTGATCGCGATGGGAACGGTCTGCACGCTTTCCGCGCGCCGCTGCGCGGTCACGATGATGGCATCGAGGCCGCCGGTGTTCTCGGCCTGCGCTTGCTCCTCGGGCACGCCCTCATCCTGCGCAGCAGCAATGCCTGGCGCGAATGCAAGTGAAAGAGCAAGCGCAGCACTTGCCGAACGAAGCGCACTGGACGTGAAATAAGCCGATTTGTCAGACATGAACTTTGCTCCCTGTGCAAAATCTGTATGCAAACTCTGTACGCGAAATTTCGCCTGAACACAAAATTTGTCCGGACATCATAACCTAGCTCCGTAGCGCAAATACGATCATTTTTCAGTCTGGAATTGCTTGCTCCTGGCGGCTAGCCTGCACGCATGAGCAGACTTCCTCCCGAGCACTCCTCGACACAATCTTCCGCCGCGCGCATTCGCGAGGCTTATGCAGGCGTGGGGGTGGACAAGATCAACACGCATGAAGTGGGCGGCCCCTTCCCCGCCTATGCGACCTTGCTGCGCCTACCGCCGGGCAGGATGGACCGGGCTTTCATCGAGGATTTCGAACTGTTTGTGCCTACAAGGCCGCTCGAATTCATCGAGCTTTCGGGCGGACATGAGCGGCGCAAGTTCACCTATCGAACCGGGACCGTGGCGTTCAATTCGCCCGGATCGAATTGGTGCATCGAATGGGACGGGGTGATCGAAGGGCTATCGCTCATCATCACGGATGATGTGATGCGCAGCGCGGTGCGGGAGTTGTTCGAGGAGGATCCCGATCGCATGCGCTGGCGCATGGCATTGAACGATCACGCGCCGGCAATCGCCTATGTTGCTCTGGATGTGGTCAGTCAGGCGTCAATCGGATATCCTGCAGGCGCGAAGCACTTCGAACAGATCGTGCGCGCGCTCTTCTCGATGATCATCCGCCGCTATGGCAGCACTCCCGAACGCGATACCGCGGCCGTCGGGATCACCAGCCGCTCGGTGCTGGCGGCGGTGCACTATATCGAACGCAATCTGGGGGCCGCCATCGACGTTCAGTCGATCGCCGAAGCTTCGGCCTCCTCGCCGCCGCATCTCAACCGCAAGTTCCGGTCCGAGCTCGGCCTCAGCATCTGGGCCTATGTGCAGGCAAGGCGGCTCAAATCCGCCACGCAGATGCTCGGTCAATCGCGCCTCTCGATTGGCGAGATCGGCAAACGTGCCGGGTTCCCGACGCAATCGAATTTCGTCAAGGCCTTCCGCGCCAGCCACGGGGTGACGCCGGGTCAGTTCCGCATTTCGGCAAGAGGTTGATCAGCCGATCACTTCGATCAATTCACCATGAAAGCCGCGCAGCGTCACCACGCGCGCGCCGGAATAGACCGCGCCCTCGCCCGCCAGTGGTTCAGCAATTGCGCTCGCGGCCGCTGCTGATCCTTCCGGATCGCCTTTCACGCTGATGATCGCGATGCCAGGCAGCAGAAATCCCGGCGCCACCTCGCGCTGCGGCACGGGCGCGGGCATCTGGTCTATTTCGAGATAATTCTCGGGCGCAATTTCGACCGTGCCGAGCGTGATCAGCGTGTCTTCGGCAAGGCCGTGATAGCGCGCGATGAACGGCACTTCTGTGGCAAACCCGCCGCGCTCCTCGCAGCCCAGCGCATTGACATAGTGGGCAATGCACTCCTGCATGTTGTCGCTGACAAGGATGCAGATGAACAGCTTGCCCACGCCCTCCTGCCTTTGCGGCAAGGCAAAGCCGGAGAGCTGGCTTTTGACCTGGGTCAGATAGAGTATCTCGCCGTAAGGCCCGGCGACTTGCCCGGCGCGCAAGGCGCCTGCGGCAAAATCCAGATCGGCTGCTTCGCCCACCACCGTGAACCCCGCTTGGCGCAGTGTATGGATTGCATGGTCGCTATCGCCCACGGTGAACTCGAGCGCGGTCCAGCCGGTGCTGAGATAAGGTGTAAAGCCGGGTGTCGGCGCCTGTTCGACAAAGCGGATGAAGCAGAGCGGCTGATCGCCATCGGTTGGGCCGACAAGCTCATAGCGCGCGCCCGCAAGATGCTCCGCATCCCAGGAACGCGCAAGTTCCGGCGCGATCAAACCGCTTTCAAGCCGCGCCATTCCCAAGGCTGCGGCATATTGCTGCGCCGCCGCGCGCGCATCGGGCACAGTAATGGTGGCGCAGTGCAGCGCGCCGAGCGCGGGGCAAGGGGCTGCTTGAGGGGTATCGCTGGCCATGTTCGCTCCATCTGATGCAACAGCCGGAAACCGGCTTATGAACGCCTCGCCGTCAGCAGTCCAATACTCGATCTCCGGCAGGGAAGCGTGGCTTGTCGCGTCTGACAAGAGGGCTCGCTAAGCGATCTGTTCTTGCATACGGGCAACGATCTGGCGCCGAAATATGACTCAAAAGTCGTCTTAAATGAAGCGCGAGAGCCCGGGGCTAACATGATGGTATCGGCGACGACTTGATTTGGCCAGACTCCTGTCTTGAGGGAAGAATAGCGCTTGAATGCAGGTTCATACAATCAGCGCGGCGGGAAATTCTTCATTCAGCGCCACCGGACCATCTGCCGTTATCAATGTCAGGTCCTCTAAATGAGCTGAGCCTGCGATACCTTCATCGAACAGCGGGCAATCGACGCTCAGCACCATACCAGGCTGCAGGCGCGTAGCCATTCTTGACGCTTCACTTTGTCCGCCCGGATCGTCAGTAGGCCAGAGTCCCACACTGTGCACATTGAAATTCAGCCGGATGTCCTGGGCGCTGCTTTTGACGGCATCGAACCCGGCACTGATCAATTCGCCATAACTCGTTCCGACAACCATTTTCTCGCGAATTGCAGTCCAGGCTTCGCCGATGAGAGCGACTGATTTTGCCATGCGGCGTGACGGTTCGCCGAGAAATATGGTCCTGCCAAAATCGCCATGATAACCAAGGAACTGGCTGACGCCATCAATCAGAAAGCCCTGACCGTCCTCAAATTGGCGATCAAACCTGTGCGAAGTTGCCCGATCGATCGCCATAAAAACGCCCTGCCCTCCAAAATCGAGCGCGCGCTGGAAATATTCTCGGCGCAGATCGGCATGATGAGCACCGGCACGCAAAGATTTTGCAGCTTGCACTGCGGCCTGCGCATTGCTCGAAGCTGCATGGCGCATCAGTTCAATTTCGATTGGCGACTTGATCCGTCGTATCTCGCCAAGAACAAGGTGGGAATCATGAAATTGCGTTTCAAGTCCACCATCGCTTGCATGGCGCAATACGCCCGCGCTGTCGGTCGCCACGTGGCCATTGGCAAGGCCGGCATCGCGCAGCATCTGGGCCACCCCAGCGGCTGGCGAGATCGCGCGCGCTTCGGACATCGCTTCGATTTGCTCGCGGCGATTGGATTCCGCGGCGCTGAGTTCTCCGTCATCGGGCACGCGCAGCATTGCCGGCGGTCGCGGAGCATTGGCGTTCTCGAATGCAGGCCCGGTATATATCCGCGTTTCAAGCCATGGGCCGGGCCGCTCGTCCGCCGCCATGTAATAATAGATGAAATCATGCATCAACACGCGCACCGGTTGCGTCTCGTCACGGCAGAGCAAGGCAAACATCTCGATGGGCTGCGGCATCATCAATGCAGCCGCCGCCCTTATGCCGGTGAGGTGATAAACACTCTGCGGCTCGCTAACCAGAACAGCATCAATGCCGCGATCTGTCATTGCCCGAATGGCATTTTCACGTTCGAACAAAGGATTGTCGGCCAGCCAATCGTTCAAGCGATGCCGTATTCCCGAAACGCTGCCTTGTTTACTCACCGAAAATTCCCTTGCTTGTGCATGCAGAGCGGGAGCAGTCATCCCGGCAAGAATATTGG
>DAIQNS010000171.1:0-1656 GCA_036788315.1 Alteraurantiacibacter sp.
CCGTGCATCTTGATGAATTCGACCCGCATCCAAAGCCACCTAGTTACCCGGCGGCCTTACCGCAATGGCTCACTCTTGTCCGCGCCCTTTGAAGGATCAACCGACCTTGCGATCTTGCCGGGCCTGGCAGACCTGGGCCGGATTGCCGATAGCGGCATCCGCGCCTTCCATGTAGGCGATGTTGAGCAAGCCCAGACCGGCGAGGCGGCGGGATGTATTGGCCGCGTCCTCGGGCTTGCCGTAAAGATAGCCCTGGCCCTTGAGATGGCCCAATTTCCTCAGCGCGGCGAGTACTTCAGGGCTTTCCACCCCTTCGGCCGTCACCGGCAAGGCAAGGCTTCTCCCCAGCGAAATGATCGCCTCGACCAGCTCGCTGCCGGTGCCCCCTTCTGCCAGTTCGGAAACGAAGCTGCGATCAATCTTGAGCCGGTCGAAGGGCAGAGTGCGCAATTGCGAGAGGCTCGAATAGCCGGTGCCAAAATCATCCAGGCTGATGCTGATTCCCTGGTTTTTGAGGCTGGTGACAATCGAACGCACGGCGCCAATGTTCTCGTGGAGGCAGCTCTCGGTGATCTCGACTTCAAGCCGGTGCGGCGGGAAAGCACTTTCGACCAGCAATTGCAGCAGCCTTTGCGCAAACCAGGGATCGCGCAATTGCATCGGCGACACATTGATCGAGAGCGTGAGGCGCGGATGCCAGCGTTTGGCATCCTGCAAGGCCTGCCGAACAAGCCCCTCGGACAGTTCCGTAATAAGATCGATTTCTTCGGCAATGGGGATGAAGATTTCCGGGCTGACCACGCCGTAACGCGGGCTGTGCCAGCGCGCGAGCATCTCGAAGCCGACCAGCTCGCCTGTTTCGAGGTCGATCTGCTGTTCGTAATAGGGCACGAATTCGCCTGCAGGAATGCCGCGGCGGATGCCCGTTTCCAGGTCGTTGCGAAAACGCAGTTCGTCTTCCATCTGCGTTTCGAACCAGAAGTAGCGGTTCCGGCCGCGCTTCTTGGCGTGGTACATGGCAATGTCTGCCCGGTGGACGAGCTTGGCAGCGTCGACCACTTCGGCTTCTTTGGTATCGCTCCGGGCAATGCCGATGGAAACGGTCGCTTCCACGCTCATGCCATTGTCATCGATCGGGGCCGAAACCTGCGCAATCAACTTGCCGGCAAACGCGTCGACAAGCTCGCAATTGTCCTTTTCATAGGTGAAGGCGCAGATGAATTCATCGCCGCCAATCCGCGCCAGAACGCCTTCGCGCGGCAAGGCTTCCTTGATCCTTTGCGCCACTTCGATCAAGACCCGGTCGCCCATCTGGTGACCGTTGAGGTCGTTGATCTGCTTGAAACTGTCGAGGTCCACCATCAACACTGCAAGCGCTTCATCGCGCTGCTCGGCCACGAAATGCAGCCGATCGATTGCAGGCAGGCCGCTGCGGCGGTTGAAACAGCCTGTCAGCGGATCGGTTTCGGCCAGTTCCCGCGCCAGCGTCTCGGCGCGGCGGCGCTCCTCCACTTCGCGTTGCAGATCGACATAGCGCCGCCAGCCAAACAGGAGCAGCGCGATATTGAGAAGCAGAGCATTGGTCAGGATCATGTCGGGCGGAGCCCCGCTGCCCAGCCATGAGCGCAAGATTTGTGGCATGAGCGAGCCTGCAGT
>DAIQNS010000171.1:1666-4845 GCA_036788315.1 Alteraurantiacibacter sp.
AACATGATGACAGCAGCAATCGCGATGCCGAGCGCGACAATATCGCGATCAGCATGTGCAACAGCCGCATCTGGATCGAGGTACTTTTTGTTCATCGTGTCCAGCTTGCTTCTAGTCCCCAATTTCGTGATCTTGTCTGCCACACCATGATCAATTTTCGGTTAATTTGCGTCTGCACATATGCGCGGCTAGGCGATGCGCAGCCTTGCGCGGCGATGCGACAGGCGCAACAGGAGGACGATCATTGGCAAATCATTGGCTGATCAAGAGCGAGCCCGAAAAATATGCCTGGGATGACCTGGTGCGCGATGGCGAAACCGTGTGGGACGGGGTGCGCAATCACCGCGCGGCCAACAATCTTCGCGCGATGAAAACGGGCGATCTTTGTTTTTATTATCACTCGGTAAAGGACAAGGAAATCGTCGGCATTGCCGCGGTGAGCAAGGCCGGATTACTCGATCCCACCGATCCCGAAGGCACATGGCCTGCGGTCGACGTGAAGCCTGTGAGCAAGCTTGAAAATCCTGTCAGCCTCAAGGCGATCAAGGCCAATGCGCAGCTTGAAGGCATCGAGCTTGTGCGCTTGTCGCGGCTCTCGGTGGCAGAGATCACCCCTGCGGAATGGGACATCATCTGCGCCATGGGCGAGGGCTGAGCCGGAACCAAACGCCCCCTGCCTCATTGGTTTAGCATAGGAAGCGTGCAGTTCGCTTCCAGGCAACCAGATGACAAGGAGCCAGAAAATGGGCGAGTTGAAAGACAAAATCAAAGGCAATGCGAACGAGCTTGGCGGCAAGGCGAAACAGCATTCATCCGACCCTGACAAGCGTGCCGAAGGTAAGGCTCAAGAAATCAAGGGCAAGGGACAGCAAGCCAAGGGCAAAGTGAAGGGCGCACTTGGCGACGACATCTGACGTGCCATTCTGGCTTTAAAGAAAGGGCCGCTGCAAAGCGGCCCTTTTTTCATGCGCGCCATTATCGGGATGCTCGCAATCCGCTCACCGTCGCCCCGGCAGCGCTCAATTGCTCCATTTGCGTCACGCAGTGGATGAGGCGCACGCCCTTGCGGCTCATCGCATCTGCCAGCGCGGCTTCGAACGCGGCGGTCGTTTCCACCCGCGTGCCCCATGCGCCAAAGCTGTGCGCCATCATCGCAAAATCGGGATTGCTGAGCTGCGTCGAGGCGACACGGCCCGGATATTCGCGCTCCTGATGCATGCGGATCGTTCCGTATCCGGCATTGTCGAACACCAGCACGACGATGTCGCAGCCGTATTGCACTGCGGTTGCCAGTTCCTGCGCGTTCATCAGGAAATCGCCATCGCCAGCCGGGGCCACCACGCAGCGCTCGGGATACCGCAAAGCCGCCGCAACCGCAGCCGGAATGCCGTAGCCCATCGCGCCCGCCGTCGGCGCAAGCTGCGAGGGGAACCCGGCATAGGGCCAGTAGCGATGCCACCACCCGGCGAAATTGCCCGCGCCGTTGCAGATGATCGTATCCCAGGGGAGCAGGCGGCGCGCAGCGGCGAGGCAGCGCGGCAAATCGGGCTCGTATTGCGCCTCCTCGCGCGGGGTGCTCCATTCCAGCCATTGGGCGTGCGCCTCCTCGCCAGCATCGAAGGAGATGATCGCATGGTCGTCCCACAAGGCGGCGCTTTCGGCGAATTCGCCGGGATCGGCGCAAATGGCGAGATCATTGCGATAGACGCTGCCCAGTTCCTCGGGGTCGGGATGGACATGGATGAGGATCTGGCCGGGATGACCGGGCGTGATGAGAGCGTAGCCATCAGTCGTCGCTTCGCCCAGCCGCGCGCCCACGGTCAGGATCAGGTCCGCCTGCCTGATCCGTTCGACCAGCAGGGGATTGGGGCCATAGCCAAGATTGCCGGCATAAATGCGCGATGAAGGCGCAATTGCGTCCTGCCGCCGGAAAGCGGTGGCGACGGGAAGGCCGATCCGTTCGGCAAACTGGGTGAAATATTCGCGCGCCTTGCCATGCCAGCCCGCGCCGCCGACAATTGCGACGGGCGCGGCGGCATCGCCAATCAGCGCCATCATCGCGGCCAAGGCATCGGGGCAGGGCGCCTGCGCCGGGCGCTCTACCCGCAGGCGCGGTGGAGCGGTCAGCCCGTCCTCGTGCAGCATGTCCTCGGGCAGAGCGAGCACGACCGGGCCCGGCCGACCTGAGATCGCGGTTGCATAGGCGCGCGCGACGTATTCCGGGATGCGCGATGCATCATCGATCCGCGCGGCCCATTTGCAGATCGGCGCGAAGAAGGCGGGAAAATCGATTTCCTGAAATCCCTCCCGGTCGCGCATTGCCCGGTCGACATCGCCGATAAACAGGATCATCGGCTGCGAATCCTGCATCGCGGTGTGCACGCCGATGCTGGCGTTGGTCGCGCCCGGACCGCGCGTGACGAAAGCCACGCCCGGCCGCATGGTCATGGCCCCGTCAGCGCAGGCCATGAAGCTGACGCCCCCTTCCTGGCGGCAGGTGATCGTCTGGATCGCATCGGCATCGGCAAGGGCATCGAGAACCGGCAGGAAGCTTTCGCCCGGCACAGTGAAAATGCGTTCGCAGCCTTGCTCGAGCAGGCAATCGACGAGCAGGCGGGCGGCGGTGCGTGGGCGTGTCATGACGGCCGGATTAGACGCGCTTGGTTTCAGGAGCAACATTCCAGCGCACAAGACATTGGGTTAACGTCCCGTCTGTGGACACGGGGTAGGCGCCGCTCGCAAATGGTTACCATCGGGTTAAGATGCTGCCCATGCGACGTTCCCTTGTGCTTACCGACGAGTCGGCCCGCCACCCCTTCCGGGCTTCTCTCCCACCTCATGTCACCGCGCGAGCGGGCGAAGTGGAGCGCAGCGTGCACTGGACCAAGCAGCTCGGCCTCACCCGCAAGGATGCAGAAACGATTGCCGCGAGCTATTGCGCGGGCTTCGTTGCAACGGCGGCATTCTTTTTCTAGCGAGCGCCGATCAGCGGCACCTATTCGGCAGGCAGCGCGTCAGGCGCTTCGGCCCGGTAGAGCATTCGCCCCAGCCATGCCGATACCAGACACATCGCTGCACTCAGCAGCAATTGCTCAGTCAGCGGAATGCCGACCACGCTCAGCGCCAGCGCCAGCAGCGACCCCATGACCATGGCCCCGGCATTGACGATATTGTTCGCC
>DAIQNS010000171.1:4855-5325 GCA_036788315.1 Alteraurantiacibacter sp.
GCCACCGTGCGGCTCGCCTGAGACTTTTCCACCTTCGTCGTCAGAAACGCGTAGAGTGGCACCACGAACATGCCGCCGAAAATCGCGATCAGCACGAGCGTCAGCAGCACCACCCATGCCAGCGGGTAGGAAAGGAACTCCGCAAAGGACATGAGGCTATAATGCGAAACGGTGCGGTTCCATTCGGCGCACACGAAATAGAATACGGTCACCATCGCGCCCATCAGCAATACCGAAACCGGCGCGTACCGGGCCGAGACGCGGCCTCTGAGCAGGGCGTTGATTGCCACTGATCCGATGGCCACGCCGACCGAGAAAATCACCAGAAACAGGCTGGCCACTTCCTTGCTGGCCATCAGAACGTTCTTGGCCAGCGGCGGGAACTGGATGAACAGCACCGCGCCGATCGTCCAGAAGAAGCTGATTGCAAGGATGGCGTAGAACACTTCCTTTTGCTCCATGGTCTTCTT
>DAIQNS010000172.1:0-5306 GCA_036788315.1 Alteraurantiacibacter sp.
AGCGGCCAGCCCGGCCCGCTCGTCGCCGCGAGCGCCAGACCGCCGAGCGCGACCCCTGAGCCGATGCATCCCACCACGATCCAAAGCCGCAGATCGACAAGCCCGCGCCCAGCAAAGGCGCTGCCACCGACACCGGCAAGGATCATGCCGACCAGAACGCCGCCATGCTGCATCCCGGCAAGCTGCGTTGATTGGCCCGGGGTCATGCCGAACACCAGCCCGGCGAAGGGTTCGAGGATCAGATCCTGCATCGAATAGGCGAGCATTGAGACGAAAATGAACAGCGTGAAGCGCCGTGCCGCGCTTTCATGCAGAATTTCGCGCAGCGCATCGGCAAAGCCGGGCGCCGCCTCCCCCGCAGCGTCGCGCCGCACATCGACGGGCAGGCGCGGGGTATTGCTCTCGAGCCGGTAGAGCGCAAGAAACGTGACGATCAGCGCGGCGAGCACCCCCCCGCTCGACACGATCGCGAGCCGCTGCGTAGTAAAAGGATCGAGAAACGCGCCGGCAATGCCCGCCGAGACAACGATGCCTGCAACCATCATGATCCAGGTTGTCGCAGCCGCGGCCGCGCGCCTTTCGGGCGCGACGCTCGAGGCGAGAAACGCCAGCATCGAAGTGCCCGCCGAGCCGACGCCGATACCGATCAGCGAGAAGCCCACCACGGCAAGAACTCCGCCGGCAACAGGCGCATTTTCCATGAGGATCGTGGCATTGACCGCCATCAGCGCGCCCACGCCCAGCATCGCCATGCCGCCAAGGATCCACGGCGTGCGCTCGCGCCCCTTGTCCGAGCCATGGCCCCACAATGGGCGCGACAGTTGAACGGCATAATGCCACGCAACAAGCCCTGCCGGAATTGCTGCGACGAGCGCATATTCGACCACCATAACCCGGTTGAGCAGGCTGGTCACCAGCATCACGATGGCACCGATAGCCGCCTGCACGCAGCCCAGCCGGATAATCCCCGGCCAGCCAAGGCCCGCCACGCGCGGGGCAATCGCGCCCGCTTGCGCCAGAACCTGTCCCTCAAGCACCTGCGCCATCAGACATATCCTCCCAGCCCCAAGGCGGCGGCGAGCATGCCGAGCACATAGAGCATCACGCCGGTTGCATTGTACCAGGGCGCGCGCAGCGCCGGATTGCTTATGAGGCGCGGCATCAGCGCGAGTTGCGCCGCTGTGAGCACGCCGACCACAAGCGCGGAGATGGTCAGCTCCCACCATGCCAGCAGCGCCACCACCGCTATTTGCGCCAGCGCCATGGTGAGGCAGGCGACCAGCGCGGCGCGGCGCACGCCCAGCGTTACCGGAAGCGAGCGCAGGCCCGTCGCGCGGTCGCCCTCGACCGCCTTGAAATCGTTGAGCACCATGATGCCGTGCGCACCGAGGCTGTAGAGGCCCAGCACGAGCAATACACTGCCCGCAGGCAAAGTTCCCGCGAGCGCGCTTGCACCTGTGAACCAGCTGAGCCCTTCATAGCTTAGGCCCACCACGAGCGGCCCGAGCCAACCATTGGTCTTGAAGCGGAAAGGCGGCGCACTGTAACCCCAGGCAAGCAGCAGCGCGACGAATGTAGCGGCGAGCACCCATGGGCCGATAAGGGCTCCCACAGCCAGCGAGATCAGCGAACCGATAAGCGCAATGCGCAGACCCCAGGTGCCCGCTACCCGGCCCGAGGGGATCGGGCGATGTGGCTCGTTGATGGCATCGACATGCCGGTCGTACCAATCGTTGACCGCCTGGCTCGTCCCGCAGACCAGCGGCCCGGCAAGGACAATTCCTGCGGCAAGCAGATACCAGTTTTCGACAAGCGCAATTCCGGAGGATACCACCCCGCACATGAAGGCCCACATGGGCGGAAACCAGGTGACGGGCTTGAGCAGTTCGACAATGTCGCGCCACGCCGGAACAGGCGCGGGCGGTGTCGCAGCGGACGGGTCAGGGGCAACCGTTCTTCCCATGCCATGACGCTATGCCTGACAGGCACGAGCGTCAATTCTTTTTGACAGTGATTGTCCTCAGTTGTCTCTTTCGGAGACCACATCGACGCCATTATCCGCCCGGCTCGCCAATCCATAGCGGTGCAGCTTGGAGTACAGGCTCTGCCGGCTCAGGCCGAGGATTTCGGCGGCGGAGGCGCGGTTGTCATTGGTGTAGGAAAGCGCCGCTTCGATACACAGGCGCTCGATCAGATCGGTGCTTTCGCGCACGATATCCTTCAGCGACATACGGCCCACAAGATCGGTGAGCTGTTCGACCGAACGCGGCAGATCTTCGCGTGAGGGCGGCAGATCGCGCATCCTGCGGCCGACCGGGCGAATCACGAAGCCGTAATGCGGCGATTCTTCCGAAGTGCGCACAGCCGAGAGTTCGACCGGCTCGTCAAAGCCGTTCTCCTCGGCGCGGATAATGGTGCTGACATTGCGCGCAAAGCCATCGGTCTCGATCTGCTTGGCAATTGCCTCAAGATCGATCCCGGGACGACCCACGAAAGCCGACAGCGGCGCGCCGCGCAACTGATCCTCGCTTGCAGCCTGAACAAGCTCGACAAAGGCGAGATTGGCGCTGCAGATGTTCATGTCGCGATCGGCAATGACGAGCGCATCGGGCATTTGCGCGATGATGCTTTCGGTCGGCGGACGCAGCGCAGGATCGCCCTCGCCCGGATCGGTCAGCCGCAGCAGCAGATATTGTTCGCCCTGCTGCACGAAACCCGTTGCCGCCAGCAATACCTTGCCGGCATCATTGCCCAGTTCGGCCAGCGCCGGCGAAACGCCGCGGGCCGACAGCGCCGAGCCGATATGCGCCAGCACCCGGTCACGCGAATCCTTGGAAAACAGGCTCGGCAGGCGACTTCCGACCAAAGTTCCTACGCCTGCACCAAGCAGGCGATGCGCGGCCGGATTGGCTTCGCGGATACGATTGCTTGCCACTTCGACCACCAGCACCGGCTGCGCTGACAATTCGAACAGCATGCGGAAGCGCTTCTCGACCTGGCGCAGCTTCGAATAGTCGCGCTCGAGCGATTGCTGGGCTTGCAGAATGCGCTGCTGCATCACCGCTGCCTCGCGCATATCACGGCCAACCGCGATGAAGCGGTCCTTGTCGTCTGTGCCCAGCAGCGCATAGCGAACCGGGATGTCGCCCATGGGCGAGGGATGATTGACTTGGCGCCATTGCTGCGCGCCGTTCTTGCGCGCGACAGACAGCAATTCCATCACCTTGGCCCGGCTGTCGATCGTCACGATCTCCAGCCAGTCAGCGCCAATCCATTGATCGACCTGAGGAAATTGGTCTCTATTGGCCGAGGCGTCGATGATCTGCCCCTTGGAATCGACAACCAGGGTTATGTCGCCTGCCAGCATCGCAAGACGCGCTGCGCCATCCGCCCCGAGCCACCCATGCAAATGGCTGGCATTGGAAAGCGGGCGCTTGTCATCAATCGAGTGCTTTTTGGTAAGCACGCCCTTCTCCGATTTACGCCGCTGAGAGCAGCAATGACCGCGTTGTCATCACCAGCTGATCAGCGAGTATGAGTGCCGATTTCGCATCTTCGGCAGTGCCGTCGGCACCCACCTCGTCTGCCATCAGGGGATTGGCATTGACCATCTGGCCGCCAATCAACACCTGAACGCGCGGATTGGCCGAAACGCTCCGAATAGCAGTGATCAATCCGCTGAGCGCGCGGCTAGAACAATCGGTGCTCAGCGTCAATCCAACAAGATCGAGCGATTGTCCGGCCACTTCGTCGAGAAGTTCCTTTTTCGTGGGCGCAATCAGCGATCCGCTGTTCCAGCCGCCGCGATTGAAAACTTCCTCGATCATCAGTGCACCAAAATGATGTTGATCCCCGGGCATGGGTGTGAACAGCGCGGTGCGCGGCCCGGCGACCTGCGCGATCATGCCTGGCGAACGCAAGGCCACTTCGCGCAGCACTTCATGCAGGGCGGCAAGGCCAAGCGTGACATCGACAAAGTCGCAAACATCATCTTCCCAGCATTTGCCAAGCCTGCGCGCCGATGGAGCGAGAAGATCGATCAGGATCGTCTCGACACTGACGCCGCGCGCCAGAAACGTGTCTACTTCGATCATCAGCTGGGCTGTATCTGCTGTCAGCGGAAGCAACGAAAACCGCTCCGCTTCCTCGCGCGAGATTTTCGCATTGCCCGGCGCCTTGGCCTGTTTGGCAGGGAAACTGTGCGCCATCATCAGGCGAGGGATGATCTCGCCCTCGATCAGTTCATCGAGTTCTGCCGCAGATTGCCTTGATTGTTTTGATTGAGTCGAATGCCGCGGCGGGTCGCGCAAAAGCGCTTGGGGGGCATCTCGCAAATGCGGCGAGGATGTATCGCCCCGTTTACGAAGTGCAGGCATCATTTTGGCCCAGCTGAGGTCAACGAAGCTTTTACCAATTACCCAAGCCATGCAGACTCTCCCGGTCTGGAATCGGCGCTGAATGCGTCATCCCGGCAGGCCTCATAAGTTGAGATCGACTCTGCCAGTGAGGGCAGCGTACCCTGCTGTCCAGCATAAGGCAATTGCGCTGTGTCAATTTTCCTTGTCGTCAAGACAGATTGACACTTTGATGTGTCGAGTAGTAAGACTCAGGCTCAGTCAAGGAGGCAGCAACTCCGAACATGGGTAGGGATAATCATAGAGCCACCAGCGGCATTTCAGCCGCCGCCGGAGGGAATCCCGCAGGGAGCCGGAGAGGGAGCCAGGGCAAGGCCCTGCTTCTCTATACCGAGGAGGAGCGCCGCCGCCGGGACGAATCGGTCTGGACTCTGGTGCAGGGCATTCTGGCCCCGCTGCAATTTCTCGTATTTCTCGTCAGCCTTGGCCTCGTCCTGCGCTTCCTGCTGAGCGGCGAAGGCGCGTTTGCCGCGGATATATCCATCGTTGTGAAAACGCTGGTGCTTTACACCATCATGATCACAGGCGCGATCTGGGAGAAGGCGGTTTTCGGACGCTATCTCTTCGCCCCGGCATTCTTCTGGGAAGATGTGTTCTCGATGCTCGTGCTGGCGCTGCACACGCTGTATCTGGTGATGCTGTTTGGCGCGATCGGTTCGGTCGAGGCGCGCATGGCTGTCGCGCTCGCTGCTTATGCCACCTATCTCGTCAATGCCGGGCAATTCCTGATCAAACTGCGCATGGCCCGGCTTGAAGCGGCGCGAGTCGCGGTGACCGCAGGATGAGCGCGGCGCTACCCGCAACTGCGCCAGCAGGCCTTGCGCCCGGCAGCCGCCCGATCCTGCGCGAGGAAGCCGCAGACGAGCGGCGCGGTGAAGGCACCGATGTTGA
>DAIQNS010000173.1:0-5288 GCA_036788315.1 Alteraurantiacibacter sp.
TTGCCCTTCATGACCCTTGCGCCCAGCCACGTGCCGAGGCCTGTGATCGCGAGCAACCCTGCAACAAACAGCAGGATATGCATCTGTGTGATCCCGCCTTCCGGAAGGTTGTCGGCGGCCAGATAGCCGGGGCCGAGAATGGCCGGAACCCAGAACAGCCCGGAGAGCAGATTGGCTGCGTGGAAGCGCCGCGGGTCCATCTCCATGACCCCGGCAACCACAGGCAATGTCGCCCGCAACGGCCCAAGAAAACGGCTGAGAAATACCGCGGCAAATCCGTAGCGGCGGAAGAACAGCCGTGCGCGCGCCACTCCCCGGCGATTGCGGTTGAGCGGCCAGATGCAATAGGCGCGACGGCCAATCCTGCGCCCGATCGCATAGGATATCCAGTTACCGGCAACGGCTCCGACGAACAGCCAGGCCGCGATCCACAGCGGATCGACAACTCCGGCTCCCGCAAGACCCCCGGCGCCCAGCAGCAGGGCGGTGCCCGGTATCAGCACGCCCACAAAGGCAAGCGATTCCCCTAGCGCCAGAAACCCAACCGCAGGGCCGGCCCAAAAGCCGTGCGCGGCAAGCAATGCCAGCCCGCTCGAAATCAGCTTGTCCATGACCCACCGCTATCTCGGAATGGGCAGCCGGGGAATAGCGGCAGGCAATCCTGCGGCATTGGCGATCATCGATGGAGCCAGCTGGCCAAACCAAAGGCCAACCAGCCGGAAGGTGGACGATTGCCTGAAATGCCGCTTTTGCTGGAGGCAGGATGCCCGGCCGCGACTCCAGAAGATTGGAAAGCCCCGAGCAAAGTGAGACGCCATAGTTTCGGCTGGACCCGGCCAACAGGCTTCACATCGAACTAAGCAACTGAATTTCTGCGGCGGCTACTCCTTCGAAATCAATTCGCATTCCAAGTTTCAAAACCAATACCGATACGCGCCGACAAAGCTGCTAGGGTGGCAGGCATGGTCGCTTCATAAATGCAGAATCATCACGTTCCATAACGCGTCGTGAAAGGATGTTGCTGGCCTCATGAACAAGCGTAGTGACCGTTTGTCCGAATTGCTGGAATCCGCCTTTGATGTGACTGCAGAGCCGCAGCGGTTCGAAGATTTGCTGACCGTGGCGAAGAAATATCTGTTCGAAGGCGAGCAAGCCGAAAGGATTCGGACTGCGCTTCCCCGCAATGCCGGTGCTGACGAAGGAATGGACCGTCGGACGGCTTCACTGGCGCGCTTGCTCGAACTGGAACTTTTGGATCAGGGGCCGGATACCAGTGACACATTCCACGCCCGGATTTCGGTTTCGCCGCGGAACCTGATCGTTACCGGCAATTCGGCCGCGGCAGCATTGATGGCGGTCTCTTTTCCGCGTCCGCTGATGGACCTGCCTTTTGATCACCAGACCAACAAGCTGGTCGAAGCCAGCCTGAAGCCCAAAGCAATTGAAGCGCGAGTGCAGGATCAGATCTTTCTGGCGAAGGTCGAGCAACCGATGTCGCGGTCTTGCCTTGCCCTTATCGAACGGCCGTCCGCAGAAGGCGGCAATGTCGAAATTGCCATAACCTTCATCCACTGGTCCGAAGATTTGCTCCATCGCCTGCGCAGCGCCTTTGGCCTGACCGAGACCCAAGCCGACATTCTGAGCGGTTTCTTGCACCACCACAGCCAGAAAACCATTGCCAAGCAGCGCGCGATTTCGGTCGAAACAGTCCGTGACCACAGCCGGGCGATCCTGCAAAAGACCAATTGCCTGCGCATGGCAGACGTTGTGCAATTATGCGCCAGTATCGCTTACCTGCTGCGCCAGACCGCGCGCGCCGACAATGCCGATGCACTGAGGCAATGGAAAACCCCCACCGACAATATGGCGCTGCTGCCAAGACCCGGAGGGCGGACCTTGGCCTGGTATGACCACGGACAGGGCAAGACGGCGGTTCTGTTCGTTCATGGCTACATCGAGGGGCCGTTTTTTTCCGAACGTTTCCTGGCCGGAATGGCGGCGATGGATGTCCGGCTGATCTGTCCGTCGCGCCCTGGCTATGGGTATAGTTCCCCAAGCAGTGCGCGGAAGGATTTCGACTCTACGACCGTGAGCGATGCCGTCGCGCTGGTCGATTCGCTCGGCCTGAAAAAGCTGACCGTGGTCGCACACCAAGGCGGCACCAGCCATGCGTTCCGCATCGCTCACGCCCTTGGAGAGCGCACGCAATGCCTGGTGATGATCGTTGGCGGCATTCCGATCGACGAGAAGCGCTATCTTGCCCACATGAATGAATTTGCCCGCATTGGCGCGGTGACAACCAAGCACGCACCTTCGGTGATGCGCATGCTGATGAATATCGGACTGCCGATTTACAAAAAGCGCGGCATTGCGCGGTGGTTGCATGACTATCACAAGGGCTCGCCGCTTGATCTTTCGTCGCTGAACGATCCGGAAGTGATGCGCCTGTGTGCATTCGGCTGTTTTCACAGCCTGGAGCAGGGCAGCGAGGCATGGGTGCGTGATGGCGCATCGGCGATGGCCGATTGGGAAGCAGATTTCGACGCGCTGACCGTCCCGCATTATTGGCTCCACCCGCGCCATTGTCCGGTAATGCGATCCGATTTCGTCGAGCAATATCTCGCTCGGAAAAAGCGCGGCACAGTGGAGATCGTGCCGGATTCCGCTTTCAATATTCTCTACACGCAGCCTGAAATCGTCGCGAACTTCATCGGCGGCGCGATAAAGACGTAACCCCCCTTGAGGGGGTGTGGGGGTCTGCGAGACAGATTATACCCTCATCTGGATTTGAGCACGCTGTCTGGACAAGCGGGCGGTCGTCAATCATCATCGAGGATGGGGCGCGTCGGCTTGGAAAGCACTCGAACGGGGAATCGAGCGATGCAATATCTGGTTCAATGGTACAAACGCCAGCGGGGGTCGAACAGCGAGACCCTCACCCACGTGAACGACGGACCGAGTCAGAGCCCATTGATGAAGGTGCTGGCTCTTGCGGCGCTGGTGATGTTCAGTAGCGCCAATGCCGACAGCACGCCGGCTAAACTGGACAGCGCGATGCCCACCGCAGAGCGCCAGCATCACCAGCGCACAAACTGCCACGGCGTGTATGATGTGCTGGTCAGCAAGGTCATCGGCGGGAACGCGTTGAACAGCGTCGAGGCGACCTTTGCCGATGCCTATGAGGCCAATGCCAAGGCCCGCACTCCCTGCCCGCTGCCGCCCGAGGAACTGGCGATGCGCGCAATCAACCGCGATGTGACGAACCAGCCGGCACAGGCGATCGTGATCGAATATCTCCAGCAGGGCGATCCCGCAGCGCATTTCGAACTTGGCTGGGCTGCGGCCCAGGGCAAGGTATCCGGCGTCGATCGGGCAATGGCATTTGAAACGATCGAGCAAGCGGCAAAGCTGGGCGATGGCCCCGCCAATTACATTCTGGGCGCATTGAAAGGCTCGGGCCAGGTGCTGGGGCCGAAGAACGAAGCACAGGCATTGCGCCATTTCATGAGCGCCGCCGAGGCTGGTCATGTCGATGGCCAATTCATGGCCGGCTTGTTCCATATCGAGGGCATCGCAACCCCGAAGAATGCCAAGAAGGGCCTCGAGTATTTTCGCCAAGCCAGCGAAGGGGGGCATGTCTATGCAACCTTTTTCGCCGCCGATGCCTTCAATATGGGCAAGGGGGTCAAGGCTGATCATGATCGCGCCTACAACCTCGCCCGCAATCTGTTTGACGACGGCTATGTCGTTGGCGCCGTCATTGCCGCGAGCGCCCTGTTGCAACGCCGCGACGTCAAGAACCATCAGGACGAGATCCTGCACTGGATGGATATCGCGTTGCGACACGGCGATGCCCAAATCAAGGAAGGCATGAACAGGTTGCGCCCGCAGGTTGTCGACGTGTTCAACCGGATGAATGCACCGCCTGCCTACGTGCCGCGTGAGCGCAATCTGGTGTGCGCCAAAAAAACAACCTGCCTCGTCGATTCGCGCAGCGGGCTGCGCAGTTGCACCACCAACACCGATTACTGGAACGGATGCCGCCGGCTGGTTTATTGAGCGTCATGTCAAAGCATTTGTGCGCTGTTTGGTTGCCATTGCTTGTGGCGCTGCTTGACCGCCTGACCACCGCTCTGTGGGATCAGATCCTGCCCAGGTTTCGACCAAAGCCTGCTTTTTGGACTATGGGCTCATGGCCCCACCGATCTGGAAAACGGGAGTGCGGCTGGCTTGATCGGCCCCAAAAGCAATCACCCCCCCTTTGGGGGGGTGTGGGCCCCTGCGGGCGGGGCTAATCCTGTAGGCAATGGCGGGGCCGCACGGGTTTCCTGATCCCGGGCGACAAGCTGCTGCGACAGGAGGGTGGATCATATGGTCAACACCATAATTGCGCTGATGGGCATCAATGCCGCGGCCAAAACCCGGTTGATGACCATTCCACCCTTTTGGCAGGCATGAGCTAGCACCGATGTCGAGGCTGCTCCCACTACTCGCTGCACCATTCATGGCCTTGATGCTGGTCGCCGCTGCGAAAGTGCCGCTGGCGCGTGACGGCGTGCGCGACAGCGCGGTGTTCAATGGCAAGCAGAACATGCCGGTCAAACTCTTCGGCATCGCGCGTGACTGGTCAAACGCCTGTGTCGGCGGGAAACCTGCCTCGTGCATCCAGCTGGCCGAAGCATTCGAGACCGGGCTGGGCGACATCACCCCCAATATGCGCATTGCCGTCGGCTATTATCTTGAAGGCTGCAAGAAGGGGTCAGGTCGGGCCTGCGCCGAAGCTGCGACCATCATCCGCGAAGGTTCCGCAGCCTATATCGACCTGCCCCTGTCGCACGAGACGGCGCGGCGCGGCTGCGAAGAACTGCGCGATCACAACGCCTGCTCGGTGCAGGCGCTGGCGCTGTATCGCGGCGCGGGCGCGGCGCAGGACAAGTCGCGCGCGCTCGGCTTGTGGAATGCGGCGTGCAACGCCAAGGCCGATCTGGGTTGCCGCCTGAAGGCTGGGGCGCTGTTCAACGAAAGCAGCGACGCTGCGGACCATGCCGCCGCGCTCAACCTGTTCACTGCCGCCTGCGCCGCCAAGTCTTCATGGGGCTGTGCAGGCCTCGCCTATGCCCACCACTTGGGGCGCGGCGCCCCGGCCGACGCCGCCAAGGCCGCGCGTCATGCGCGAGCGGCATGCGAAGATGGCAGCGGCGACAGGACCCAGGGCTGTGCGCTCCACGCGCGCTATTTGGTCTACAGCGGCGACCCCGGACGAGCGGTAAAGGGCAGCTTCATGCTCA
>DAIQNS010000174.1:0-246 GCA_036788315.1 Alteraurantiacibacter sp.
GCTTCATTTCGCGATAAACGCCTTCGCGCTGCAGCTTCTTCTTGAGCGCGCGCAAAGCCTGCTCCACATTGTTATCGCGAACCATGATCTGCATAAAAATCAGCCACCTTGCAAAAATATCGGCCAGAGCCCGCGTTGCGATTTCGCGGGTTGCACCTGTTGTTTCTTCAAACGAAATTTGTGCCGAATCCATTGCTGGACCGGCTCGGATAGGGCGCCACTATGCCAGAATGTTGGAAATTGCAA
>DAIQNS010000174.1:256-500 GCA_036788315.1 Alteraurantiacibacter sp.
CGAACAGCCGAGAAAATCGCCGCTTGGCCCGCACAAAGGCAAGTGTGGGATGACGCAAGCCGTTTGGCCAGCTAAGGGGGGCGCAATGTCTGCTGCCCCTCCCCAGCTATACGCTTCGCTGCTCGTTGCCCTTGGCGGCGGGATCGGCGCGCTCCTGCGCTATCAGCTGGGGCGCGGCCTGACCTATGCCTTTGGCCCTGCAGCGATGATGACATTCCCCTGGGCAACGCTGGCGGTGAATGTC
>DAIQNS010000174.1:510-1197 GCA_036788315.1 Alteraurantiacibacter sp.
CAATTGCGGCTGGTGTTTGGCGTGGGGCTGCTCGGCGGATTTACCACGTTCAGTGCTTTCAGCCTGGAGATGATGATGTTGATGAACAGAGGCGACCATGCCTCGGCATTCGTTTACGGTTCGGTTTCGATAATGGCGGGGCTCGCGGCTCTGTATATCGGCCTGATCGTCATGAAGCTGTTTCACGGATGAGCGCGCCGACAGACCCCAGGGCTGATCCCAAGGGCGCAGCGAGCGGCGTGCGCCAGTTCACTGTCGATGCCGATGACGAAGGCGTGCGCGTCGACCGCTGGTTCAAGCGCCATCTGCCGCAAGTGGGCTTTGGCACCGTCTCGCGCTGGGCGCGCACCGGGCAATTGCGCGTCGATGGCAAGCGCGTGCGGCCCGAGGACCGGCTGAGCGAGGGCCAGGTGCTGCGCGTGCCTCCCGGCGGAGAGGAAACCGCGCGCGCTGTGCGCGAACGGCGTCCGCTGTCCCCCGAGGAAGAAGCGCTCGCCGAAAGCATGCTGATCCATCGCAGCAAAAGCGCGCTCGTGCTCAACAAGCCGCCGGGTCTCGCCACGCAAGGCGGCACCAAGACCACGCGCCATGTCGATGGCCTGCTCGATGCCTATGCCGATGAGGACGAAGCGCGCCCGCGCCTTGTTCACCGGCTCGACAAGGATACCTCGGGCGTGCTGCTGGTGG
>DAIQNS010000174.1:1207-2327 GCA_036788315.1 Alteraurantiacibacter sp.
ATTCCAAGCGTTTTTCCGGGCGCAGCGCCAAGAAGATCTACTGGGCGCTGGTGGTCGGTGTGCCCGACGTTTCCGAAGGCACGATCGAGGCCCCGCTCGCCAAACAGCCGGGATCGGGCGGCGAGAAGATGCATGTCGACATGGACAATGGCATGCCCGCCAAAACGGTCTACCGGGTGGTCGAGCGCGCAGGCAATGCCGCCGCCTGGGTCGAAATGCAGCCGTTCACCGGGCGCACGCATCAATTGCGCGTGCATATGGAAGCGATCGGCCATCCGATTGTGGGCGATGGCAAATATGGCGGGCAGGAGGCGTTCCTCACCGGCTCTGTCAGCCGCAAGATGCATCTGCATGCGCGCCGCCTGATCATCGATGGCCCCAAGGGCGAGAAGCTCGATGTGAGCGCCGAGCTGCCCGAGCATTTCGCCGAGAGCATGGCGCAGATGGGCTTCGATCTGACTTTGAGCGATGCCAGCCCGCTTGCCGAACCGCCGCCCGAGCGCAATCGCGAAGAAAAGAAGCAGGCTGCACGCCAGCACGCCAAGCAATATCGCAAGGAACGGCGCGGCGAGCGCCGTGGGCGCGGCGTGAAGGCGGATGACAAGCTCGGCCCCGCGAAGGGACCGCGCAAGGCGGCTGGCAAAACTGCGGCCAAAGGTGCGGCCAAGGCTCCGGCCAAATCTGCCGCGAAAAGCCCCGCCAGAAACCCTGCGAAAAGTCCGGCGCGAGGTCCGGCGGGAAGCAAGCGCAAGTGAGCCTGCGCCTCGCCGTGTTCGATTGCGACGGCACGCTGAGCGACGGGCAAGCCGCCGTGTGCGAGGCGATGGAAGCCGCTTTCGCACAGGCGGGCCTGCCCGCCCCTCCCCGTCACGATATCCGCCGCATTGTCGGGCTGAGTTTGCCGCAAGCTGTGCGCGTGCTGGCAGCCGAAGTCGAGGCCGGGCAGCAGGCCGTGATTGTCGATGCTTACAAGAGCGCCTTTCGCGATGCGCGTGCTTCGGGCCGGCTGCATGAACCGCTGTACGCAGGGATTGCCGATCTGCTGCGCCGCCTCCACGGCAAGGGCTGGCTGCTGGGCATTGCCACCGGCAAATCCGATCGCGGGCTCAAGGCTACACTC
>DAIQNS010000174.1:2337-5278 GCA_036788315.1 Alteraurantiacibacter sp.
TGATGCGACATTGGCGGCCAATGACCTGACCCATCTGTTCAGCACGCTGCACACTGCCGACCGGCACCCTTCCAAGCCCGACCCCGCCATGCTTCACGCGGCAATGGCGCACACCGGCGCTTCAGCCAGCCAGACTGTGATGATCGGCGATACCGTTTACGATATGCACATGGCACGCAATGCGGGATGCCGCGCGATTGGCGTCAAATGGGGCTATCATGGCGAGGCGGAACTGATCGAGGCGGGCGCGGCGGCTATCGCTGCCAGCATGGACGAGCTCGAAAGGCTGCTCGATGAATGACACCGACGCGGCACGCGAGGCGCAGGCGCGCAGGCGCTTTGCGGTGATTTCGCTGGTGCGCCTCGCAGGGGTCTTCGTGATCCTTTTCGGTATCCTCGCCGCCAACAAGGCGCTGCCTTTCGCGGTGCCCGATGCCTTTGCCTATCTTCTCGTGGTGATGGGCATGGGGCAGGTGTTCGTGATCCCCACCCTGCTTTCAAAGCGCTGGAGCAGCAAGCCTCGGCCATGAAGCGCTTTTACAGCCAAGTCAGTATCGAGCCGGTCGAGGGCGGTTTCCAGATTGCGCTCGATGGCCGCAAGCTGCGCACGCAGGGCGGCGCGGCGCAAATCGTGCCCAGTGCCGCGCTGGCCGAAAAGCTCGCACAGGAATGGCGCGCGCAGGGCGAGAAGATCGACCCAAGGAGCCTGCCGCGCCGCGATCTGGCCGATTTCGCGCTCGACAATGTCGCCGCGGACCCGGGCGCGACGATCGCCAAGCTGCTGTCCTATGCCCAGACCGACACGCTGTGTTACCGCGCCGATCCCGATGAAGCGGCCTATCGCCACCAGCATGACTTGTGGGAGCCGATCCTCACCGCCTGCGAGGCGCGCGAAGGCGTGCGTTTCGAGCGGGTCTGCGGGATCGTCCACCGCGCCCAGTCCGAGGAAACGCTCGCCATCCTTCGCGCGCGGCTCGAACGCGAGGACGCTTTCACGCTCGCCGCTCTGATTACCATGGCCAGCCTTGCCGCATCGCTCGTGGTGGCGCTCGCTGCGCTGGAAGACGGCGCGGATGCAGAGGCGCTGTTTGCTGCTGCCAATGCCGAGGAGGACTGGCAGGCGAGCCTGTGGGGCTGGGATCACGAAGCCGAGAAAACCCGCGAGGCGCGGCTCACGGCCTTCGTGCTGGCGGCGGAATTTGCCCGCCTTGCCCGCGCCTAGCTTCGGCGCGCACCTAGCCTACCCAGTCGGCCACTTGGCCCGCAATCGCATTGGCCGCATCGTTCAAGGCCGCGCCCACCGGCTCGGCTTCGGGCAGCACATTATCGACCCTTTGCTCGAAACGCTGCGTGCGGATTTGCCCATCGGGCATGACCAGCACGGCATCGTAGATCACCACGGCTTGCGATGAGGTCGCATCATAGCTCATCTCGGTCAGATTGCCCGACAATTGCGTGCGCGCGGCAAAAGCAAGTTCGCCTGTATCGAGGACGATCCGCCCCCCGCGCGCGCTGATTGTCCCGGCGAGCACCTGCCGGAATAGCTGCGCGGGCTTTTCCACCCAGAAAGCATCCGCCAGATAGGCCAGCGAGCTGTCCGATGTGAGCACCGGAATACGGTTCACGTTGAGCCGCTGCGACACGGTGGGAACTTGTACCGCGAGCGCCTCGCTCGCAACGCCCTCGCTCGCCGCGCCTGCCGCAAGGCTTGCGCGCGAAGTGAGCGTGAGCAATTGCTCGGGCGGTTCGCTGCCCAGGCTGATGCAGCCTGCGAGCATTGCCAGCGGGGCGGTCAGCGCGAAGCTACGGGTAAGGCGCAAGATGCGTTGCTCCAATGGTTTCATGCCCAATGCTCTCATGGTTTGTAATCCGGAAGCTGCTTGCCGCCAACAAGCGCACCCGCGCCTTCGGTTTCGAGCCGATCGGTCACGGCGCGCAGCGTTTCGGAAGTTTGCCTTATATCGCGCAAGGTCGCCGCCGCAGCGGGCAAGGTTTCCTCGGAAAGCTGCCGTGTGACGGGTTGAACTTCGGTCAGCGTCGTTTCCAGCGCAGCAGCAGCGGCGCTCGTTCTGCGCAAGGTCGCGCGCAATTCCTCGGCCAGCCGCTCGCCCTCGTTGCCGAGCAGCTTGTCGGTGGTGCCAAGCGTGTTCTCGAAAGCGGCCAGCGTCTTGGTGGATTGCGCCAGCGTCGTCTGCAATTCGGCCAGCGTGCTGTCCACTTGCGGCGAAGTGCGCGCAAGTTCGGCCGTCAGAACGTCGGTATTGCGCAGGATGCCCGCGATGCTTTCCTGGTTCTCGTCGCTCAGCACAGTGGTCAGCCGGTCGGTCAGCGTGGCGAGGCGTTGCAGCAGCAGCGGCGCACTTGCGAGGATTTCGCCGATCGCGCCGGGCGCGGTGGGAATGACCGGCACACCTTCGGGGCAAGCAGTCGTCTCGCAGGTGATCAAGGCCTGACCGCGCCGCCCGCCATCAAGGCTGATCGTCGAAACGCCGGTAAAGCTGGCGGAAACCGTCGCCGTCGTGCCCAGCAGGATCGGCACATCTTCCTCGACCCGGATGCGCACGCGGACATATTCAGGGTCCTTGTCCCACAGCACGATATCGGTGACCTGACCCACCGGCACGCCCGAATAGGACACCGCGCTGCCTTTCGCGACGCCGCCTACCGATTGCTGGAACAGGATGTCGAATTCCTGGCTCGTGCCATCGCTCATCCGCGCCAGCCAGACGAAGAAAAACGCCGTCGCTGCCAGCAAAAGCAGCGTGATCGCGCCGACCCAGACATGATTTGCCCTTGTTTCCATAAGCTTTCCCTATGAACCTTCCGGTCCTGAATTGTCCATGCCCTTGGCCCTTTCATGCGTCGCTGTCGCAGCGCGCGCACGCGGCCCGTTGAAATATTCCTCGATCCAGGGATGCCGCGTTTCGAGCAGCTCGGGGAT
>DAIQNS010000175.1:0-924 GCA_036788315.1 Alteraurantiacibacter sp.
GTGGCGCGCATGGTGGTGGCCAGCGGCGGAGCCTTGAGCGGCGCTGCCACCATGACCGAATATCGCCTGACCGGCGGGATTCCCGAACGCATTACCCCGCAGCGCGAACGTGCCATCGGCGCGCTCGAAGGCGAGCAAGGCTCGATCCGTGAGCTTTCCGGCCTTGCCGATGTCAGCGAGGCGGTGCTGCGCGGGCTCGTAAATCAGGGCGTGCTCGAGCCTGTCAGCGTGGAAGTCGACCGGCCCTTCGCGAAGGCAGAACCGGACCATGCTGCGCCGCAATTGAACGCGGAGCAGACCGCGGTCGCAGCGCGGCTGGTCGAAGCGGTCGCGGCGCGCGAATTTGCGCCTTTCCTGCTCGACGGGGTGACCGGATCGGGCAAGACCGAGGCCTATTGCGAGGCGATTGCGCAGGCGCTCCGCGAGGGGCGGCAGGTGCTCGTCCTGCTCCCCGAAATCGCGCTTACCGAAGCTTTTCTCGCCCGCTTCGAAGAGCGCTTCGGTGCCGCGCCTGTGGTCTGGCATTCCTCGCTCAAATCCACCGAGCGCCGCCGCGCGTGGCGCGCCATTGCCAGCGGGCCGGCCAATGGCGGGGCGCAGGTCGTGGTGGGCGCACGTTCGGCGCTGTTCCTGCCCTATGCCGCGCTGGGTCTGATCGTGGTCGATGAGGCCCATGAAATCAGCTTCAAGCAGGATGAGGGCGTGCGTTACAATGCCCGCGATGTGGCGGTGATGCGCGCGCAGTTCGAAGCGATCCCGGTGGTCCTCGCGAGCGCGACGCCCGCGCTCGAAAGCCTGCATATGGCCGATAGCGGCATCTACGAAAGGCTGATCCTCGAAAACCGCTATGGCGGCGCACAAATGCCCGCGATCCGCACGATCAACCTCACCGAGGAACAGCCGGGCCGCGGATACTGGCTCCCC